>CAMTOW010000116.1 GCA_947074245.1 uncultured Bacteroidales bacterium
TACGAGATTCTCCGGAGTGACTGGAGTTCAGACGTGTGCTCTTCCGATCTGTTTGGTTGCGAAACCTGAATTAATTGGTTTTTACGGTTTCCGTGCTCATCGTTAAAGACTCTTCTGTCAGGGGTTGTCCGGTTGGCGTGATTAGATTTTTCGCCATCCATTTCTTGCTTTTCCATCGCTTGACGAGAATCACGGCCCGGAAACATTCGTCTAGGGTGAAGGCGATCCACATACCGATCAGTCCCCATCCCCACCAGATACCGAATATCCAGCTTAGCCCCGTAGCGATCAGCCACATCGAGAACAATCCGAGAAGCACCGGGAAGTTGGCATCGCCTGTCGATCGCAGGGCGTTTACCATCATCATGTTTACGCATCGCCCGAACTCCAATAGGAAATCGATCAATAAAATGATGGCTCCCAGTTCGATGATTCGTTGATTTTCCGTCAGAAGTCCGAGCAAGATCATCCCCCCTGCCGCGATGGCTCCGGCGATGATTCCGGTAATGAACAGGGCTCCTTTCAACGAATCCAGGCAGATTCGGAATGCGTCTTCCTTTCGGTTTTCTCCGATAAGCTGTCCTACCAGGATGCTGTTTCCTAAAGAAACGGATAATGCGAAGAGATACGTAAACATCACGATATTCATCACATAGGTTCGGGTCGTTACCGCTTCGATGGAAATCATATTGATGAACATCGTGACGACCACCTGCGAAAGCGAATAACTCATTTGCTCTCCGGCTGCCGGCATTCCGATCCTCAGTAGTTTTTTGAGTTCTGAAAATGGAAAGGGGAAGAACAAATGACGCGGGATGCGGGGCATCAGATGTTTATAAAGTAGGATTAATAATAGGATCGTGGCGATGACGCGACTGGCGGTGGTTGCGATAGCCGCTCCTTTTGCTCCCAATACAGGGAATCCGTGATTCCCGAAGATCAGCAGGTAATTTCCGGCGGCATTCAATACGTTGATGATCAGGGTAACATACATCGAGTATTTCCCCAGATTGGCGCTACGCAATACGGCTGAGATCGTCAGACTGATTGATTGAACGAATGCAAATCCGCCTACGATCCGCATATATCGTACTCCGTCATCCATCAGCTCCGGCGGCAGATGCATCCATTGCAGAAAGAGCTCGCTTTTAAAATAAAGTAGCAGACTGATGAAAAGTCCCAGCAACAGATTGAATAGGAGTGAGATGCCGATCACTTGGGTGAACTTCTCCTTTTGGGAGGCGCCGATATATTGCGAACACAAAACGGTAGTTCCCAGCGTTGTCACCTGAAATACGATGATGATCATGTTGAATACCTGATTCACTACACCTACCGATGCGACGGCATTGTCCGAAAATCGGCTCAGCATAATGGTATCCATTGTACCCAATAATACGATAAGCAGGGTTTCTATGAAAATTGGAAATGTAAGATGGAGAAGTCTTCTCCGGATTACGGTTTTATCACTCATTATTTATCTTCTTTCGTCAAAAAACGCGCAAAATTAATAAGAATAATCCGACTGATACTCATTCAGATATCTTTAACTAAACTGGTTGGCTGTTTTGTTCTTTTATAGAGGCGGAAAGGGGAGGTTCGATGACTATTTTCTTTCTTTTTCTGAGAAATTGACATTTCCAAAAATCGGGATACGTCAACGAGGTGCCGATCTCTTTTTTAGGATAGTTTCGGTCCGGTATTATAAAAAAGAAAGGTTGCCTTATGAAAGACAACCTTTTATGCTGTTTGGATCAACAAGCCTTGAAGCTCATGTCCAATCCTTTTACGGAGTGAGTCAATGCTCCTACCGAAATGAAATCGACACCGCATTCAGCGTAATCACGCAATGTTGCGAATGTGATTCCTCCCGATGATTCGGTTTCAACGCGTCCGTCGATCAGTTCAACAGCTTTGCGTGTATCTGCAGGAGTAAAGTTGTCCAACATGACGCGGTCTACACCGACAGCCAATGCTTGGTTCAACTCATCGAAATTGCGCACTTCCAGTTCGATCTTCAGATCTTTTCCTTTCGCTTTGCAATATTCTTTCGCTTTGGTTACCGCTTTTTCGATACCTCCGGCGAAGTCAACGTGGTTGTCTTTCAGCAGGATCATATCAAAAAGTCCGATTCGATGATTAACACCTCCACCGATCTTAACGGCTGCTTTTTCAAGCATACGAAGTCCCGGAGTTGTTTTACGGGTGTCGAGTACGCGGGTTTTTGTACCTTCTAGCGCTTTGACATATTTATTGGTTACGGTCGCGATACCGCTCATGCGCTGCATGATATTCAGCATCAGACGCTCCGTTTGCAGTAACGACTGGATTTTTCCGGAAACGATGAACGCTACGTCTCCCGGTTTTACATGTGCTCCGTCTTCAATGAAAATCTCCATTTCTAAGGTTGGATCAAATGCGGCAAATACTTGTTTTGCCATCTCAACGCCGGCTAGGATACCCTCTTCTTTGATAAGAAGTTTTGATTTACCCATCGCGTCAGCAGGAATACAACTCAGGGTTGTGTGATCGCCATCACCGATATCTTCGGAGAAAGCCAGTTTAATTAAATCGTCAATAAGATTATTCATTGAATTTATCAATTCGTATTTGATGTATTAAATATTTGTTGTTTACTTGACGAAACAGCAGGTGAACACGGTATTCTCCTTTTGATGTGGTCATTTTTCCGACTGAAAATCCGCTTTCTCCTTTTTGCGTGTTATGCAACAATGCGAAGTCTGAAGGCGTATAGGTCTTGAAAAATTTATCCAAATCGCGTTCTACCGCGGCGATGTCCGCCTCGATATTTTCTTCCGGAAGCAATAACGTTACTTTCGATGAAAGACTGGAACTCAGATAAGCGGCTTTTCCCTGACTGAAACAATCTGTTATACTCGATGTAAGCGACTGGGCATACATCATAGATGAGAAAAGAAGTGATAGCACGGTGATATAAATCGTTTTCATTGCAATTCTTCTTTTAGTGAATAATTCGGAATTAGAGAAGGTAGAGGTATGAGTGCAATAGGCACTTATTGCTTTTTCGTATCTTTGCAAAAATAAAAAAAAGCGTTTATTCAGGCAACGAATTTAAATTATTAATAAAAACGTAAACAACAATGAAAATTCTTTTTCTGGTGGTGGGCAAGACCAACGGCAAATATTTCAACGAAGCGATCGATGACTACCGCAATCGCCTGAAATATTATATTCCGTTCGAAATGGAGGTGATTCCCGAATTGAAGAATGCCAAAAGTTTGAGTTTCGAACAGCAGAAAGAAAAAGAAGCGGATCTGATTCTGAAGTCATTGCAGGGGGGCGATCATGTCGTATTGCTTGATGAGAAAGGAAAGGAGTTCACCTCTTCGCAGTTTTCGGTTTACCTCGAAAAGAAAATGCATACGGTCAACAAACGATTGGTTTTTATCGTCGGCGGTCCCTATGGATTCTCCGATCGGATCTATGCGGCGGCTTCCGAAAAGATCGCTTTGTCCAAGATGACCTTTTCTCATCAGATGGTACGCCTTTTCTTTATCGAGCAGATTTATCGTGCTTTCACGATCATGAATGGTGAGCCTTATCATCACGAGTGACCTCGGAGTGAGACGATGCGGATCTCGTTCTGAATCTCCTTCTGTGGATTTCGGCTAAAAAGAAATACCACGATTCGGTGTCGACACCGAATCGTGGTATTTTTATTTTCAGTCCTCCGATCATTATGTAGGACCGGATCGGAACTGTATTCTTCAACTTTCCGTCTGAGAATAATCTTTCAAGGATACCGATCGCTATTATTTCTCAGAGATGAATCGGTTGAATCCGGGAGTCATCTCTACGCCGTATGCGCCATTGCCTGCGTCATAGATGAAATAAGCCTCTAGTTCAGGGTTATTGGTGGCGATACGCATGCTTTCTTCCAGACCGAGCACCATGAATGCCGTTGCGAATGCGTCGGCTACCATACAGTTTGGTGCCACAACCGTAGCGCTTAGCAGTGAATGCTGTACCGGATAGCCCGTACGCGGATCGATGGTATGGGCAAAACGTTTTCCCTCTTTATAATAGAAGTTTCTGTAGTTTCCGGATGTCGCCATCCCGGCATCGCACAGACCGATTACCTGTTGGATTTCGCCTGGATTGGCGCTCTGATCTTCAATCGGTTTGTTAATGCCGATTCGCCAACAGATCCCTTTGGGGTTTTTTCCTTGTGCGGTAACTTCTCCGCCGATCTCGACCATGAAGTTTTTTATATCCTTTCTCCGGAGCAGATCTGCGATTACGTCGCTTGCATATCCTTTGGCGATCGCCGATGCGTCAAGCATGAGCCGATTATCGGATTTAATCACTTTTTTATTTTCATAACGCACCTTGTCTCGTCCCACGAATTCCCGGATCGAATCAATCATCTCAGGGGTTACCATGTCGCTTTTCTTAAAACCGAATCCCCATACGTTCACCAATGGTGCTACGGTGATGTCGAATGCACCGTGTGTCTCATCCGAAACTAGTTGTGCGGTATGATATACCGTTTCGAACCATTCGTCGGGAATCACGGTACTGTCGTTCTGATTGATGCACGAGATGACCGATTCTTTATTGAATGTGGATAAAGAGTAGTCAAACTTTTTGAATTCCGCTTTGATCTCGTTGTGCAGATCGTCGGGATATTCATAAGAGATATGATAAGTGGTGCCGAACACGGTTCCCTCATTTCGGTGATATACGGCCGGAGAGGTTGTGTCGGTGCTTTGGCGTAGGAAGTAGATCAGCGCACCGATCGCCAGAATGACGATGCAGGCGATAAGACCTTTCTTATTCATAGTGGGTTCCATTTAATTTCAGTTTATAGAATTGCCTCTGCGCTTTTTCTGAATTTCTTGAGTTTGCGGGACGGGATCTGATACATCAGATCATACGTGAACCCGAATCCGCTGCTGTTTGGGCCATAACCCGGTATATACCATGGATTCGCCAGATCGGTGCTTCCTTCTTTCAAGAGTGGTTTGTATTTCACCATCCATCCCATATAAAAGTTACCGATTACGTTCACACGAATCCCGAAGCATAACTCAAGCCAATGGGTTACGAATTTTTGTTTCGGAATCTCAATCGGAGATATTTCGGGCCAGAATCCGTCGTCATACGACATATTTCGGATGTCGGCCGAATAAGAAGAGAATCCGTACATCAGCCCTGCTACGAAATAATTGTTTGAAGTGCTGTTGAATCGGAAGTTATAGTTCATCCCGACACGGTTGTAAAGCGATGATTTTGTTTCGTAAAACAGATTGGTATCTGTCGTTCGTTTGGCACTCCCCACACCGATCGTCCATTGCGGAAAGAAACGGTTGTAGAGGTTCACTTCGAGGAAACCTTCATAGCCGCCATAATCCTGCCCGAATAAGCGAAGGATCGGATCGGCGATATTCACACCGACCATCATCCCGCAATAAAGAGGGTGATTGTGTTTGGGTGCTTTGATCGTATCGGCCATGACCCGTTTTGCCGGCGATGGATGGGGAGATGATCCGGCATCCGCTCGCTGAGCCATTCCGTAGAATGTCGACAGGGAAAGGACGATACTAATAATAAATCGTAAAGTTCGGAGTCTTCTCATTGGTGATTTCCGGATTCGTAATTGCTATTTTTTTGATGAAATTGTTCGTGTGGCCGATTGAATCGATATAATGGAATACAACGCAACCACAGTCGATACTTACGAAGTAATCATGATTCTCGTAATAGAATGTGACTGTATCGCGGATGGTATCCGTCGGTTGTTTCAATGCGAAATCAAAACGGAGTTTCGTAATTTCCGATGCTGGATCCAAACGGATTTCAAGCGCGCTGCTTCCGGATACGGACGATTTCATGACCGAATCGCTCCACATCCCGGTACCATATACCGAAACGGTGCTTAATTTCAGCGAGTCGAACGGAAGTTGGCTGCAAGAACCGATGGCGAAACTGACCTGTCCGTCTACACAGCCTTCCGAATCACATGCCGTGAAAAGGAACGACCCTGCCATAGTCAACAAAAGAAGATGTATCAGAACTTTTCCCATCGTACGATATCTGTTATTGGTTTTCTTGATCTGTTTGTTTGTTTTTCGGAAGGGTCTGTTATCGGATAACCCACCGGAAGAATCGCGATCGGTTCCAGGTTTGCCGGAATATCGAAGTTGGTACGAAGTTTTTCGGGATCGAAGTTGCAAACCCAGCAAGTACCCAAACCGAGGCTGGTCGCTGCCAGACACAGATGCTCAATGGCGATGGACGCGTCAACATCGGCGAAGTCCTTACCGTCTATTTTGCGTTTCCAGGATTGACTGTGATCCGCGCATACAATGATGTAGCAAGGTGCGCTTTTGAACCAGTCGCGGTGATAGCACTCCTGCACTTTGCTTCGACCTTCCTCCTCGCGAATCACCAAAAACGACCATGGTTGGAAGTTTACGGCCGAAGGTGCCAGTCGTGCGGCCTCCAGTATATATTCTAATTTTTCTCGTTCCACCTGTTGCGGTGTATAAGAACGTGCCGAAAATCGGCTTTGACATAATTCTATGAAATCCATAATCCAGAGATAATAGAGAAAGATAAACGGTTTATAACGATGAAGTTATA
>CAMTOW010000117.1 GCA_947074245.1 uncultured Bacteroidales bacterium
TCTTTGTCCTTGAAATATCCTTTTCCGTGCAGACGCAGCTGCAACCGGTTGCCCGGAGGCACGGAGATGTAGCCGGATAGCTGCACCTCTTCGGTATCGTTGGAACTCTTTTGAGTGATCGGCCACCAGCTTCCCATCTCAAACAAGGTGCTGTCGGGTGTCTGCATTTCGCTGAGCGAGATGTATTGCCGATCGGGATCCATAAGGCAATCCGCCGGAAGCGATGTGATCAATGCATTCCGAATCACGGATCCGATATGACGTTGGTCTTCGGGTTTCTTTTCGAGTGGAGCGAATAGGATCATCTCTTCTTTCGCCCGGGTGAAGGCCACATAGGCTACGTTCAGGTTGTCGATGAAGGCGCTTCGTTTTTCATCCAGATACTCATGCGCATAGATGGTGTTGAGCAATCCTTTCGAATATTTCACCGGGACGAGCGGAGCTTCCGAAAACGGTTCTGCCTGAGGTTCACACCAGATGATATTCTCTTTCTTGGCATCGTGGTCGATGTCCCAATCGGCAAACGGAATGATCACGGCGCGGAATCCCAATCCTTTCGATTTGTGGATGGTCAGAATCCGGATCGCGTCTTGCGAGTCGGGCGTCGAGATGGTTTTTCGGATTCCCGTAGTGTCCCACCATTCCAGAAAGGCCGACAGATCGGCGGTATTGGCCGTAGCGAATTCGTTGATCAGATCTTGAAATGCCTGTACGAAGACCTTATCCGACGCACTTTCCCGGCGGATCACTTTGTCGATGATTTGTTCGGTCATCTCGAAAAGGGGTTGCTTGCGCAGATTCTCCAAATCAGCGGTCAGCAAATCGTCGAAAAGGCGGGTCTGTTTTTCATCGCCCGAGAAATAGGCGGCGAGCGCTTCATCGGGAGTACACTCGGTACTGCTCATCTGCAGATTGGCCGCCGCGATCACTTTGTTGATCGCCGAAGCGGGGTCATGCAGGTATTTCATGATGGAGAGGATGGTACGCACAACAGGAGCCTGACCGATGTAGAGCGCTTCGTTGGAGATCACATCGAAACGATATTCGGTAGCCGGATTGGCAGCTTTGTATTTGAGCAGCGTATCCGCCACGAGCGCACCCTCTTTTCCGGTACGGACCAAAATGGCAATGTCACGCAGGGCATACCCGTTCTCTTGCAGGCTGATGATGGTTTGCGGCAAACGCTCCATGACCTCTTCCCGCCAGTCGATCCCTTCCTGAGGTTCGATGAACTCGATCCGTACATGTCCCTCCTGATCTTTCTTCTTTTCGGGTACGTGCTGATAGATGTCGGCATAAGCGTCTCGAATCACCGAACGGTAGCTTTCGTCGATCCGTACGTTTTCGCCGATCGACGCGTTATACAGATCCTGAAGCGTCATCGCGGCGATTGTGAAAAACGCATTGTTGAAATTGACGATGTTGCGACAGCTCCGCCAGTTGGTCTCCAGCACGCGGTCTTCCCGCTGAGCATCCTCATACCGGCGCAACCGATCGTGCAGAAGCATCCAGTCGGAATTACGCCACCGGTAGATACTTTGTTTTACGTCGCCCACGATCAGATTGCCGAAATCCTGAGCCAGAGAGTCGCTGATCAGTGGTCGGAAATTGTCCCATTGCATGCCCGATGTGTCCTGAAACTCATCGATCATATAATGGGTGATCCGAGTTCCGATCTTTTCGTAAATAAAGGGCGTGTCTCGTCCGTCGATCACTCGGTTGAGGAGTTCGGTAGTATCGGAAATCAGCATCAGATTGTGTTCGCGGCTGTATTCGCGCATGTGATGGTCGATGTCGCCCAGGATTCCCAGCGTATACAGATAGCGCAGGGTAGCTTGAGCCGAATGGTAAGCCTGAGCCGTGTCCCATGTCGCCAAAGCCTGATGGATGCATTCATTGAGTCCGTCGGAAAACGCGGCCTCGATACGAGCCTTCAGTTCGGCAGGGCATTTGCCGCCCGTCCATTTCTTCAGATCGTCTTTCAATGCGACAAAACGGGATCCCGGAGGATCGAACCGGCCATCCAGCCATTTGAAGAACGTAGCGGCTCCCGAGGATTTTCCATACGGGAAATCGCTCAACTCCAATCCATGGAGCTGCATTAGGTCGGCAGCGTTGCGACTGATCATCTTAAGCACCTCTTCGAAAGAGGCGATGATCTCTTTCATTTTGCCGATATAGTTCTCGATGTTTTTCTTATCGGCGGTAAAGGTGCGGATCCGTTCCTGGTTTTTCTTGTATTCCTCTTTCAGGATCTCACGCGAGAGGGAAAGCAGGTCTTTGCGGATGTTCCAGTCTTTGCTGTCTTCGGCTTTATCGCCCGCAAAGAGAATCAGCCAGTCCAGAATCGTTTTGTTTTCGGGTTTGTCGAGCGAGGCGATCATTCGGTCGATCGCTTCGTTGCGCACTTTGTCAGAATCGAGTTCGATCTCATATCCTCCCTGAAGCCCGATTTCCCGGGTGAATGCACGGGTGGTCTGTTGGAAGAAATGGTCGATGGTGCTGACGTTGAATCCCGAATAGTTATGAAGTATGGCGATCAGGATCCGGGCCGCCTTTTCGCTTACCTGTCGGGTATCGAGTCCGTAGGATTCGACCAACATCTGCGCATAGTCGGAGGCAGCGGGATCGGTCGCGAGCAGGTGAAGCTGCTCGATGATCCGCTGTTTCATCTCGTCGGTGGCCTTATTGGTGAAGGTTACGGCAAGGATATTCTCGTAGGTCGTATTCTCTTGAAACAACATACGCATATACGTGCCGGTAAGCAGATGGGTCTTGCCCGATCCGGCGGAAGCTCTGTAAACGGTAAGCATGGTGGTAGGGCGGATTTCGGATAATGGATTTAGATGATACGTGCTTTGTATCCTTCTTTTTGAAGTAACTCAAGAATCTTCTGGCGGAAATCTCCCTGGATCAGGATCTCTCCGCAACGAGACGAACCGCCCGAACCGCATTTGGTTTTCAGGGTCTTGGCAAGAGTAGCCAGGTCATCTTCCGTTCCGATATATCCGGTGACGAGCGTTACGGCTTTCCCTTTCCGATGACGTTTGTCCAGTTCGATCCGCAGGTTCTGTTTGTTGTTGGGAAGGGTCTCCGACTGCTCTTCCGTTTCGTCCGCTTCGTATTGGAAATCGGGATTGGTCGAGAAGACGATGTTCAGACGATCTTTCCAGTCATTTTTATTCATAGAGATGTTATTTGTTTTCAAATTGAAATTAACCGCTTTAAAATTACTTTATCAAACAAAAACCAACGATAAAAAAATGCTATTTTTGCATAAATCCCAAACGTGAGGAAACAATATGTCAAATGAAACAACAAATCTCAATATAAAATTACCCGAACCTACCCTTCGACGATTGCCCTGGTATCTGGCTTATCTGAAGCTGCTTAAAGATAAAGGGGAGGAGTATGTGTCGTCAACCCAAATTTCGAAAGAGATCAACGTAGATGCGTCGCAGATCGCGAAGGATCTTTCGTTTATCAACATATCGGGTAAGACGCGCGTCGGATATGAGGTAGATTCGTTGGTGACCGTGCTGGAAGATTTTCTGGGATTTACGAGCAGTCACCGTGCTTTTATACTCGGAGCCGGAAGTCTGGGAGCCGCCTTATTGCACGACAATGGTCTGGATCAGTTCGGTCTGCAGATCATCGCCGCATTCGACGTCTCGCCTGCCAAGATCGGAACGGTCATTAACGGAATACCCGTTTATGATGTGCGTGATCTGGCCAAGTACAGCAAATCGCTGGACGTGAATATCGGAATCCTGACCGTACCGGTGGATAAGGCCCAATCGGTTGCCGACCAGGTGATCGAAAGCGGAATCAAAGCGATCTGGAACTTTACTCCGTTCCGTATTCGCGTACCAAAACATATCGTGGTGCAGAACACCTCGATCTATGCGCATCTTGCCGTGATGTTTAACCGGCTGAAGTGCAATCATAAATAAATCGAACGAAAGACAACCCTATGCCTTCGGGTATGTCTTCTAACAGAATCAAGATATGAAAATTATCTGCGTAGGCTGGAATTATGCTCAGCACAATAAAGAGATGGATCATACGTTTATTCCTAAAGACCCAACTCTGTTTTTAAAACCGGAAACCGCTTTACTGAAAGATAACAAACCGTTTTTCCTTCCTGACTTCTCAGACCGGATCGAATATGAGACGGAAATTGTGATCCGTATCAGCCGACTCGGAAAAAACATCTCCGAAAAATTTGCGCATCGTTATTACGATGCCGTAACGGTGGGGATTGATTTTACGGCTCGAGATCTGCAAGCGCAGTTGCGCGAGATCGGCGCACCGTGGGAAATATCCAAAGGATTCGATAATTCGGCTGCGGTCGGAGAGTTCATTCCCGTGGCGGAAGCCGGGGATGTGAATGATCTGCCGTTCCATCTGACGCTGAACGATCAGACGGTGCAGGATGCCAATACGTCGGAAATGATTTATTCGATCGATCGGATCATCTCATACGCAAGTAAATTTTTCACGTTGAAAACCGGAGACCTGATATTTACGGGAACTCCGTCGGGTGTGGGTCGCGTTGCTATTAATGACCACCTGCAAGGCTACGTCGGCGGGAAGAAACTTCTCGACTTCTTCATCAAATAATAAAGCCGGTACTTGCGGACAACCTGATTGTTATGCTCAGAAAACATGCTATCCGCCTGTCCCTTTTGCTGATCTCTCTTTTGCTGAATCCCTTTACAGGGATGAAAGCTCAGCTCACACGCTCAGGCGTGACAGGATTACACACATTTGCTTCTTCTTCAAAACTGGCTGAGGGATACTGGGTAAAGATCAGTGTCGCCGAGACCGGTGTTTACCAGATCACCGATTCCGAATTACGTAAGATGGGTTTCTCCGACCCCTCGAAAGTCGGCGTATACGGTTTCGGTGGCAATATGCTTTCCGAAGCTTTCTCCACACCCCATCTGGATGACCTGCCCGAAGTTGCCGTTTATCGCGACAATGCGGCGGGTCGTATGCTTTTCTATGCCAACGGCCCCGTGTCGTGGAGCTATAAGAGCAGTGCGGCGGGATATGTGCATCGCACGAATCCATACAGTACCAAAGGATATTATTTTCTGTATCAGAAATCCGAAGCTCCGCGTCAGATGGAAACACTCGGACAGGGATCATCTTCATCGCTCGTGACCGATTCGTTCGACGCGTATGACTTGCATGAGGTGGATCTGGAAAATGTAGGAAATACGGGACGCGAAATGTATGGCGAGTCGTTTCTCTATACCCGTACTCAAAGTTTCCGATTCTCGACACCGGATATGGCAGCCGGAACGGGTAAAATGACGGTCAACTTTATCGCCAATTCCTCGACCTCCTCCAAACTTGCAATTTCGGTGAACGGAGTGGTTCTTTCGGAAAACTCCATCAGCGCGATGGGTAGTTCGAAGTATGTTGCAGCCATTTCATTGAATAAAATCTCCGAATGGAATCCTCAGGAAGAGAGCGACAATACCATTCGTCTGACATTTACTCCGGGATCGGGAACGGTCAAAAGAGCCAATCTGAATTTTATCCGTCTGAATATGAAGCGTCGCCTGAACCTGAGCGAGGCTTATATGACGTTTCGCTGTCGCGATGCCGTTTCGAAATCAATTCGATTCCGACTCAATAACTATGCCGATACGCATCAGGTTTGGGACGTAACCGACTTTGATGCGATCGCACGCCAACAGGTTTCGTCGGGTAGCGATGGCAAATACGGGTTCATACCCGAAAGAACCGGATCGCGCGAATACGTCTGGGTAAACACTGCGTCTTCTTTCCCATCTGTAACCGGTGAAGGTGTGGTTGCGAATCAGAATTTGCATGCGCTTCCTCAAACCGATATGGTGATCATCGTAGCGCCAAAACTGCGTAGTGAAGCGGAGCGTCTCGCCGAGTATCGCAGAAAGAACGACGGATTGCACGTTACGGTCGTTAATGCCGGCGATATCTACAATGAGTTTTCTTCGGGGACACCCGATGCGACAGCCTATCGTCTGTTTATGAAAATGTTTTACGACCGGGGACAGGCTGAGGGAACCGCGCCGCAATACCTGCTCCTGTTCGGTGACGGATCGTATGATAACCGAGGAATGAACAGTTCCGTATGGAAACCGTCGATCATGGAGAATATGTTGCTGACTTATCAATCCGAAACATCGCTCGATGAAACGAAATCGTATGTATGTGATGATTATTTCGGTTTTTTGGATGATGACGAGGGTGGGAGTCTGACTACTTCCGGCGAACTGACATTGACCAAAGACCAATTGGATCTCGGAATCGGTCGTTTTCCGGTGCGAACCGTCGCAGAAGCAACCGCTCTTGTAAATAAGGTGATTGCTTATTCCGATAACAAACAGTTGGGTAGTTGGAAAAACAAACTTTGTTTTGTCGGGGATGACGGCGACAGTCATATTCACGTTTCGTATGCAGACAAGATGGTGACTACGCTCGCACATCAGGCACCTAACGCGTTTATTTCTAATAATGTATAACTTGACGCATTCAAGCGGATACCGACCTCTTCGCTTACCGATTATCCGGATGCGAAAAAGAAATTCTACGCTCTGCTTCTAATTGCTATCGGCAGCGCGTCGTT
>CAMTOW010000118.1 GCA_947074245.1 uncultured Bacteroidales bacterium
AAAAGGGGGATAAAACGCAGTGCTTAACTCATATTATATCGGATAATAAAAGGTTTTGTTGATAAATCTCATCAAGTGTGAATCTCATTTAAAGCATTCGGGTAATATCTAAAACCTATTGTCTTTTGTTTTGTTAGAATAATATTGACGGAATAATTAATTAACCGAAAAAAATAGTTTATGGAAACAAAAAGATACCCTCAGGCCGTCACCGCCTATCCGGGACAAAACGCGATTTTCATCGTTTACAAACTATTGGACACGCCGGATACATCCGACAAATTGAAGGAAATTTGCAGCGATTTTTCGGGTATGATCCGAAGCATGCAAAATCGATTTCATGATGCACAGTTTTGTGCCACGATGAGTTTCGGGGCGGACGTATGGACCAATCATTTTTCTCATTTGGGACGTCCCAAAGAGTTGGAGGTCTTTCCGGGAATATGCGGTTCGAAACACATTGCCGTATCTACTCCGGGTGATATCTTATTTCATATTCGGGGGATGGAAATGGGGCAATGTTTTGAGTTCGCTTCGATCCTTGACGAGAAACTGAAAGGAGTGGTCGAATCGATTGATGAGACGCATGGTTTCCGCTATCGCGACGGACGGGCGATTATCGGTTTCGTAGACGGGACGGAAAATCCCAACGTAGATGCCGATCCCGCTTATTTTGCCATCATCGGCGATAACGATCCGGATTTTGCGGGAGGAAGTTACGTGTTCGTTCAGAAATACATTCACAATATGGATGACTGGAACGCGCTATCTACCGAAGATCAAGAGAAGGCGATCGGCAGACGCAAGTACAATGACGTAGAGCTTTCCGACGAAGAAAAACCGAAGAACGCGCATAATGCCGTTTCCAACATCGGGGACGATCTGAAGATCGTGCGAGGCAATATGCCGTTCGCGAACACTTCACGCGGAGAATATGGAACTTACTTCATCGGATACGCCAGCACATTCTCTACAACGATGAAGATGCTCGAAAATATGTTTATCGGGGATCCTGTCGGGAATACCGACCGATTGCTCGATTTCAGCACGCCGATAACCGGAACGTTGTTTTTTACCCCTTCATTTGATTTGCTCGGGAAGATGGGTGAGTGAAATGACGTATAAAAAACGTACCTTTGCAGCCTGAAAATTAATTGTTATGAATATTCTCTGGCTTGATCTCAACTCTTCTTACTCACACTCTTCACTGGCGTTGCCATCCATTCATGCTCAATGTGATGAAACGCATACCTGGAATGTGGTCCGAACCAATATAAATGTGAATGTCGCGGCGATCGTACGCGACATTCTGAGTTTCAAGCCGGATCTGATCTGCGCTACGGCCTGGTTGTTTACGCACGAACACTTGCTGGCGGTGCTTTCACGCGTCAAAGTCTTGCTGCCCGATTGCGTGATCGCGTTGGGCGGACCGGAATTCCTCGGACCGAACGAATCGTATCTGCGTACGCATCGCTTCGTGGATATGGTATTCCGGGGAGAAGGCGAGGAGCATTTCCCGCAATGGCTCGATCGTTTTGATCATCGGGAACGATGGAAAGAGATACCGGGCGTATGTTATCTCGACGAGGATTGCTATCAAGATGGCGGAATGGCGCGCGTCGCACGTTTCGATCTCCTCGTACCGCCCGAGAACAGCGAATTTTTCTGTCGCGACCGTGCGTTCGTTCAGTTCGAAACCGCACGCGGATGTTTTAATACCTGTGCGTTTTGTGTAAGCGGGGGCGATAAACCGGTACGTACCATCTCGCTGGACGAGGTGCGCCGCCGATTGGAGGTGTACGAAGCGATGGGAATACGGGAGATCCGCCTTCTGGATCGAACCTTCAACGGCCAGTCGTCTCGAGCATTGCAGATGCTGGATCTTTTCGAGTCGTTTGCCGGTCGATTGGGATTCCATCTCGAATTGCATCCCGCTTTGCTGAGTGATGCCGTGCGCAGCCGCCTGACAGAGCTTCCGAAAGGATTGTTGCATCTCGAAGCCGGAATTCAGAGTCTGCGTCAGCACGTTCTGGACGGGAGTCATCGCTTGGGATCGCTTGAGGCTTCGCTCGACGGATTGAAATTCCTTTGTTCGCTCCGGAATATGGAAACGCATGCCGATCTGATTGCCGGATTGCCGGGGTATTCGCTCGAAATGATGGTGGAAGACGTGCATACGCTTGCCTCCTTCGGGGCGGGAGAGATTCAATTAGAATTACTGAAAGTATTGCCCGGAACGTATATGCGCAATCATGCGGCGGAGATGGGATTGTATTATTCGCCGTTTCCTCCCTACGAGATTCTGAAAAGCGACAGCATGTCGCCCGAAGACCTGTTGCGTTCGCGGCAACTCTCCCGATTATTGGATATGTATTACAATGCGTCAGCGTGGCAAACGGTGTTCAGCGAACTGATTCTTCAAGAATCGGATTTCCTATCCGGTTTTCAAGGTTTTCTGGCGAACCGGGAGCTGCTGGATCAACCGTTGTCGTTGGAGCGAAGAGGTTTGTTGCTGCATGAGTTTGTCAAATCGGATTATCCGCACCGACTCGATTCGGTTTGTCTGGCTTGGATTCGAGAAGGGCTGCCGTTGGGGAAAGAACCTGCGCAGGGATTAAAGGCATTACCGGTTTTACCGGAAACGTGTGATGTAGTTTATGGGGAGCGTACCGCCGAGATGCGTTTCTATTATTTCGCGGATCGTATATTCGGGTTCGACCGTTCGGTGAAACGGCAGAAACCGGTTTATGAAGCGGTTCGGATCGATACGGAGATTTGATCAGGTAGATTTGGGGTTTGATTTCGCTTTTTCACGCAGGATCAGACTCATCAACCAAACCATGACGATGCCGATGCTGGTGCCGACGGCTGCTTCGAAGAAGCGGAGCGCTCCGTTTAAGAACGGATTCAATCCGGCTGTATAATGGGATACGATCAGGATCACGACCAGGGTGATGGACGCGACCTTGCCGTTGTCGGGGACGCGGAGCATCATACAGATCAGATCGAGGATGAAGATCGCTATGATCATTCCGAATACCGAGAAAGGAAACAGAAGCAGATAGATTATCGCCATCACCGCTCCCAAGAAGGTGCCAATGACGCGTAGCCACGCCAGTTTGAGGGAATCCTGCAAAGAGCCGATCTGAAGCACAACGATACAAGAGGTACAGGCAAGCATGGCCCCGATGTATCCCGTCTTTTCATGCAAATGAAACGTTAGAAAGCTTCCTAAAAAATAAGAAAGCAAGACGCCGATCGATTTGGCGCATGCCTGCATCATATCGATTCGCTTGATTATTTCGATAATTTTTTTCAAAATGATCCGATACTGGTTTTGGTACATTTAAAGATAATAAATATCCGCTTAAGAAACCGCATTGTCGGTTGCGAGGCAAAAGAAAAAGGGATTACGCGATATCGCATAATCCCTTTTCTCGTATAAAAATGATTGGATTCGTATCAGAACATATAATCCCATGCCGGAAGTTCCACCGCTTTGTTTCCGAGCGCTTTCAATGCTTTTTCGCTCAGATGCTCTTTGCGGATCACGATTCGGAAAAGATATTCGTCGAACCATGCGTCGGTAAAGGTCAGATATCCGTTATGACCGTTGTTGGCTCCCCAACTGTTTTCAAATTCCCATTTGAGCGGGTTGTCTTGTTCGTCGGTATCTACCGCGACGATCGCCATCGCATGAGACGATCCGCTTTGGCGGGTAAGAATACGCGCTTTTTTGTCCATATCCAGATTGATTCCTAAAAGCGATTCATAATCATACATTTCCGGATCAAGGATTCCTGTTTCACGATTGTTCTGTTTACCAACGTCACACGATGCGTACATCGCTTCGTTGTTGCGAATCGAGCGGATCGCACTTTGTTTGATCTCATCGTTCGGCAGGTTGAGGTAACGCCAGTTCACACCCTCTACCGTATTGCGGTAATTGGCGATATCGTACACTTGATAATACGGACGGGTAGGGTCGTTCATGATCATGATGTACTCCTCGGGCGAATAATTTGCCGGAACATTCTCTTTATAGAATGCCTGAGGTGTCGAGGTCACCGACTGCATATTGCCCTCTTTATCTTTATATTTCCAAGTAAACTCTACCGGCGGCTCGCCCAACGTGAGAGTCAGAAGTTTATAAACGTCACTCAGGATCGCTTGTTTCTGAGCCTGAATTTCTTTGCTTTTTTTGCCCGACGCGGCCATTTGGCGCAGTTCGTATCCGCCCTTGCGCAATCGCTCGTTGAGAATAGAGCGCAACTGTCCCGTATTTTCGGAATGAGCGGTTTCTTTCATCACCTCTTTTGGCACGAATCCGTATTTGTCGGCTACATTGTAGAACAAGTTCCAAACACCGCCATCGTCTACCGGCGAACTGAAGTAATGCACCACTTCGCGATCGTTGATATCGGCAGGAGTCGTACGGATGATGTTTTCAAGAAACAGATTCGATTTTTCCAACAAGTCATAGAAATAAAGATAGTTGTGTGAAAAATCGAAAGAAGACACGTTGTATTTCTCCATGATCGCAGGACGAAGAACGTTCATCGAAGTGAACATCCAACAGCGACCCGAACTTTTTTGATCGGTGATTCCGCTTACGTTCACGCGGTATTTGAAGAAATGGTCGATCTGATTCTGAAGTTCATGATTCAACGCCTTTTCTTTCAGGCGGCTATCGCGGATGATCACGTTCTGACGCATTTTGATCATCGAATCTTCTTTTATTTTCGTACGAAACTGATCCAATTGCTTTTGGTCGATATTCTGTGCGCTCAAGGTCGTGCAAAGAGGTAGAAGCACGAATGGTAATAGTTTTTTCATAACGGATGATTATTTCAAGAGTGGCAAATATATTCATTTTTAATAAGGATAAGACGAATATCGGCGAATTGCTGAGTGGGAACTCTTCGATCCGGAGAAAATCTCTTTCTAAATCGAAGCGGGGAATGTAATTTTGCACCATAAACAATCGAACGACGAATGACAAAACCCTTTGACGCCCGAAAATTTCCTTATCCGATCACCGAAGTGATTCCGGCTGTCCGCGAAAAACTACATACCGACAATACCCTGATCATCAGCGCGCCGCCGGGAGCAGGTAAAAGTACCGTTTTGCCGCTGGCATTGATGGATGAAGATTGGCTCGAAGGACAGCGGATCATCATGCTCGAACCGCGCCGTCTGGCAGCCCGTTCGGTAGCGATGCGCATGAGTGATATGCTCGAAGAGAAATGCGGAGCGAGCGTAGGATATACGATTCGTTTTGAGAACAAGACATCTTCGCAAACCCGCGTACAGGTGGTTACGGAGGGGATCCTTACGCGGATGTTGCAATCGGATAATTCGCTCGAAGGAGTGGGAATGATTATTTTCGATGAGTTTCACGAAAGGAATCTTTTCGCCGATACCGCCTTGGCATTCTGTCGGGAAGCACAACAGATTTTGCGACCCGATCTGCGGATCGTCATCATGTCCGCCACGCTCGATACCGAAGGGTTGGGCGAACTTCTCGGCGCGGACGTCGTGGAAAGTCAGGGGAAAATGTATCCCGTGGATTTGCGTTATGGAGAAGATCGTTCCGATACCCCCATCGGTGAGAATATGGCGCGTAATCTGATGCGGATCATTTCCGAAGAGAAAGGCGATGTTTTGGCTTTTCTACCCGGAGAACGGGATATTCGTATCTGCGAGGAATTGCTGAAAACCCGGTTGGATGAGGATTATGCGATCACACCCTTATACGGAATGCTTGATCAACGAACCCAACAGGCGGCCCTTTCCCGAAATCCGCAGGGAAAGCGAAAGATCGTATTGGCGACTTCCATTGCCGAGACATCTCTGACCATTGACGGGGTACGTATCGTCGTGGATAGCGGTTGGAGCAGGCGGATGAGATATAACCCTTCGACAGGATTGTCGGGGTTGGAAACGGTAAGGGTTTCCAAAGATATCGCCGATCAACGAGCCGGACGCGCGGGGCGAGTCGAAGCGGGAATCTGTTATCGGCTGTGGAACAAAGCGATACAGGAACGATTGGAAGAGCATCGAAAACCGGAGATCGAAGAAGCGGATCTGACTTCTCTGGCTTTGGAATTGGCGAATTGGGGATGTGAGGACGTGATGTCGATGACATGGCTTACTCTTCCTCCGAAAAAAAATATCTTATCGGCTTATTCCCTTTTACGCGAACTCGACGCGATCGAGGATAACCGGATAACCCCCTACGGGCGCAAGATGCATACGCTCGGAGCCCATCCACGTATCGCCCACCTGTTGCTTCGAGCCCTTGAATTGGGGCGGGGGGCGTTAGGGGCAGATCTGGCGGCTCTTCTTGAAGAACGAGATCCGATGAACGGATTGGAAGGTGCGGATGTTTCGCTTCGTCTGGATCGGTTGCGTCGCGCCCGAACCCACGGAATTGATAAACGGAACTACGATCGTATTTTAAAATCGGCATCATCCTATTGCTCCTTGTTGGGTATCGGGGCTGATAACGAACCGGTCGGGGGAGATGTGGTCGGGTTGTTGCTCGCCCAGGCTTTTCCGGAACGGATCGCACGAAATATGGGTAACGGGGTTTTCCGTTTG
>CAMTOW010000119.1 GCA_947074245.1 uncultured Bacteroidales bacterium
ACCGAGATCTCCACTAATCTTAACACTCTTTCCCTACCCGACGCTCTTCCGATCTAACGATATCGGTGGGCGCATATTTGAATGACCGTGACGCTACGCTGACGATAACGTGTGGCGAAACCGAACGGGAAATTCAGGTGGTTCAGTCGAAATATGCTTCAGACAGTAATTTCGCGGCGTATTATTCGCAAATGTCTTTAGAGAGCTATGAAAATGAGAAATTCAACTGGCAGCTGCTCGTGAAAGATGAAAAATCCGTGAACTCTTACGGAAACGAAGGCAACATGATCACGGTAGATTTTGAAATGGACAAAGATCATGATTTCAGCAAAGGGATCCCGACGGGGGTATTCTCTTTTGATTCGGAAACGCGCTCTTCGAATGGCGTGAAGGGGGTATTATCGAACGAGAAGGTGGATACTCCGATCAAATCGGGCTTCGTTGAGATTCAGATAAAAGATGATGGCTATTTTATGGCGTTCAATGTGGAAACGGAAAGCGGAGAACGCTTGTATTTCGTAGAGCGTCCGGATAAAACGAGTTTCTACGTTAAAAACAATGCGTATGGAAGTACGATCGGCCGCGACTTGGTATTGAACGGTTTTAAACAGGTTTTTGTGAAGGATGAGGGCGATTTGTTTTTTACAGGCAAAAAGATCTGGCGTTTGAATATGGGGGATGAAAGCCTGACTTTTAAATATGTGGGAGCGCACGAGGGCGCGGGTGAATGGGTTGATATTACTCTGGTGACTCCGATGAGCGCCGATTCGCCTGCGGGAGAATATGACTTCGTGGCGGAAGACCGCAATTTGAAAACCTATACGGCTTTGGCCGGGTATCGCTCGGTTTATTTCGGTTCGGGATTTAATTCGTGGTGGCGCAATCAGAGCGAAGCCAACGAATATGCCGAAGAAGCGCCGTTTGTGGAAGGACACGTGTCGATCGTCGATAATCAGGACGGAACGATGCGGATCGTGATCTCGGCAACGGATGACGCGCTTCCGTCACAAAACAAACTGACGGTAGAGTATTCGGGGCAGGTGGCGATCTACGATCCGAACGATACGGGTGACTACGCTGTGGCGAACGCCGATTTTTACGGACCGTTTGAATTTGATTCTCCCAACATGAACTGGTTCTTCGGACTGGGCGATCAGGAATATTCGGATAGTTACGGGGCTAACGGAACGGTATTGGTATTTGATGCGATGGCGGCTCCGGAAATGTTGTTTAAGAACGGGCTTCCGTATGGAAGCTACGCGATCGTAGACAATGAGAACTACCTGGCGAACACGATCCACATGGCCAAATACCGCGTGTATCGGAATTGGGAAATGGTTCGGGAGGTTCCGATTGTTTCGGGTGGTATTGAAATTTCATTGGTGCCCGACGGGCGCGAACAGATCGCCGTAGATGTGCAAGACAATACCGGAACATCCTATAAAGGGAAATATTGCGGTATGATCCGCATCAACTCACTGGCTACTCCGCCACTGAAAGATCATGTGTTTGAGGGAGAAGGCGCCAAAGTGACCGCCAACTTCGTGGGTTCGGCGTATGCTCCGGAAAACGAACGACCTGCCAAAATGGGTTGGGATTTGCTGATGGATGATAAAACGATGGTGGAATCGGGCTATACGGACGGACTGGGCGTCACGCTCGAAATCAGAACCAGTTTGCCGACATCGGCTGCGGACGGATTCCCGACGGGAACATTTGACTTGTATGAAACGCATCTGGCCGGTATCGAGAGCGGCATTTACAACGGGGATTACACGTTTTATACCTATGCTTATCAGACCTCGCGCCGCAATCTGATGATAACGGGCGGTTCGGTAACGATATCGAAAGACAAGGATGAGAACTATACGATCGACCTGAATCTGGAAACGGCCAATGAGGTAGTGAGATATACCGTAACGGGATCATATACCGGCCCGATCGAGATCAATGATTATTCGGCTCCTTACGCGGCGAAGAAATATCGCAACGCGCAAAAGAAGAACGGCTTGAAGCCGGATGGAAAAACGCCTACGCCCCGCAAGAAATAAATCGGGATGATCTGACGGAATAAAACAGCCCGCTGCCATAAAAAGGCAGCGGGCTGTTTTATGTTGGGAGCCTTCGGTTGGGCCTGCCCGTATCGGGAGCGTTTGATCGGATCAATAGTTGAGCCACGATTTGAATGCGGCTACTTTCTCCCGGCTGACACTTATTGTTTGCGGAGCTTGCGGATGGATGGTGACGCTGATCTTGCCGTTGAAATATGGTTCGATCTTTTTGATGCATCCGATGCTGAGGATCGTTTGTCGGTTTGCCCGAAAGAAAAGATCGGGATCGAGTTGATCGCACAGGTGATCGAGGGTCATATCCAGCGCGTATTTCTTTCCGCCGAAATCGACGGCGGAGGTGATTTTATTTTCCGAATAAAAATAGGCTACGTCGTGAATCTGAAGGGTGATGTATTTATTGGCCATCGCGATCAGAAAACGGGTGCGATATCGTTTGCTCTCGGGGCGAAGCGCTTCGAGGATGTGCTCGATATAATCGGGCATCCGTACCGAATTGGATTCGAAACGCAGAATGGCATCCGTCAGTCGTGACTCTTCGACCGGCTTTAGGATATAGTCGATGCTGTTTACGGCAAAAGCACGAACGGCATACTGATCATAAGCGGTGGTGAAGATGATCGACGAACGGGGTTGCGCCTTTTTCAGGAAATCGAACGAGAGACCGTCTGCCAACTGGATATCGAGAAAGATCAGATCGGGATGGGGATTGCGGGCGAACCATTCTACGGCATCCTCCACATTGCCCGGAAGAACGCTGATTTGCCATGCGGGTCTTAATCGGGTCAGTACGGAAAGTAGCAGACGCGCGGCAGGAATCTCATCTTCGATGATGACGGCCGTGATTAATTTAGTCATAGATGATCGGAACTTTAACGGTGAACAATCGGTTTTCTTGAGAAACTTCAATATCCTTGCCCCAAAGCAGGAAGAAGCGCGCGGAAAGGTTTTTCAATCCGGTTCCGGTATTGGAGTGCTTTTCGCCCATCTTGGGCTGGAAGGTATTGCTGACGATCAGATAACCCTTTTCGATGCTTACGCGGATGTAAAGCGGTCGTGACTCGGTGATGATGTTGTGCTTGATCGCATTTTCGATCAGCAATTGCAGGGTAAGCGGCGGGATCTCCACCTCCTGATACGCATCGCCGAAATTCTCTTCGAAGCAAATGTAATCGCCCAGTCTGACCTGATGGAGGAATATGTAGGAGCGGGCGAACTCGATCTCTTCCGAAAGAGCGATGAGCGGACGCGTCTGTACCTGCAAGACGTATCGGTAAACATCCGAAAGACGGCGGGCGAAAAGGGTCGCGTTCTTCGGGTTGAACTCGATTTCGGCAATCAGCGTGTTGAGGCTATTGAACAGAAAATGCGGGTTGAGCTGATTCTGTAAGGCGGTATAACGCGCCTTGTTGTTCTCTTCCTGAAGAAACGCCGACTTCTGCTGCATGAGCATCGTTTGCTGGGTGGTGCGGTTCATGATGAGCAAACCGAAAATGACCAGTTCGACCAGCCAGACCACCGTTAGGATCCGGTATCCGCCGTTGGGGAAGAGATAGGGTTGATTGTCTCCGGCAATGATCTTAGCCAGAATCAGCAATCCGTAGTTCAACAGCAGCAACACCAGGATAAGGATCGAGTAATAGATCAGCGTGCGGGTGCGGCGGAGCGGTGAGAACAGGTTTTTACGGCCATACCATTCGCTACCCTTGATCAGTGCGAAACCAACCAGGTTGAACGCCAAAACGAAGAATACATATCCCCACAGGAAGGTGCCTGACACGGGAATGTCGGAATAACGGGTCAGTAGCATGAACGAGAATACTCCCGATAAGGAGAATATTCCGGTGTAAATCAGTCGGTCTGTTTTTTCGTTGCGCATATCGGGTTCAAATATAATTATTCCATAAGATTATAACCGGCAGTGGCCCGGATATATTCGGCACGGGCGTTTTGCGCGTCCAACCGGGCCCGGACGCAGGCGTTTCGGGCGTTGAGGGTATAGATCTGAGCGTCGATCACTTCCAGAATCGAAGTTTGTCCCTCTTTGTATCGTTCGGTGGATTTGTTTTCATTCTCGACGGCTTTGCTCAGGGAATTGTCGGTGAGAAGAATTCGTTTGCATGCCTGCGAGAAGTTGGCTTCGGCGGTTTGTATCTCCAGGTTCACCTGATCTTCCACTTTGCGATAATTGTCGTTGGCGGCATACAGTCGCTGACGAGCCGCCCGGGAGTCGCTTCGGCGTTTGCCGCCGCTCCAGACCGGAATGGTCAGTTGGGCATAGACGGCACCGTTCCAATCCGCTCCTTTTTTGAAATCGTATCCCGGCGAAGAGTAGGAGCCGTCTACCCCGACCGAGAGACGCGGGTTGTACCCTGCTTTGACCAATTTTTCGCGAGTTTCGGCCAAATGGATCTGATCTTGCGCCAATCGCATCTCCGGACGATCGAGAATCGACGCGGATGGAGAGGCGAGTGGGGAAACCACGATGGAACTGTCGATCGGTAAAATTGTGTTCAGGTTATTGCCGATAAGCGAATTGAGCGCCATCATCCCGGTTTGAAGCAGATTGTTGGATTCGAGATAACGCAACTGCGCTTCATCCAGCTTCACTTCTGCCATCAGGAGTTCTTGCGGATCGATCAATCCCACATCTACCCGCTGCTTGACGATTTTAACAAGCTCTTCGACCGAAAACCGGTATCGCTCATTGATTCCGACCATTTCCGAGCGGGCTACGATATTCCAGTATAAGATATCCGCCTGATAATTGATCGCCGATCGCAGCAGGTCGGCCTGATTGCGCGCCGCCGATGCCTGAAATTTCGCCAAACGGATGGATTGCAGAATGCGACCGCCGGTATAAAGGGGCTGGGCGACGGATGTGGACAACCCGTATTGATGATGATTTTCGCCACCCAGCGTGAGTGATCCGACCGAAGGCAGATTGGCATTGATCTCGACGGGATTGATCGTATATTGCCAGGACCCGCCGGCGGAGATCTGAGGCAATCGATCTCCCTGCGCCGAGCGAATCAATTCGAGGGACGCACTGATGTTTTTTTCGGCTGCTTTCAGATCGTGGTTGTACTCCAACGCTTTTCGGCGATATTGTTCGGAATAGGCGGTTTGAGCGTATGTTTCGCCAGCCGTCAGGAGTATGAACAGGATTAGAATTAATTTCTTCATGATTTCTTTACTTTATATACGATTGCATAGAGTGCCGGCGTGACGAACAGGGTCAGCAGCGTGGCGAATGTGAGCCCGAAGATGATCGTGGCGGCCATACCGCCGAAAGCGATATCGAACAGGAGCGGGATCATACCGAAGATGGTCGTCGTGGCAGCCATCAGTACCGGACGGGTACGCGAAACGGTTGATTCGACGATCGCTTCATGGAGCGAAACTCCATTGCGACGCTGGGTATTGATCTCGTCGATCAGTACGATTACGTTTTTGATGATCATCCCCAACAGACCCAGCCATCCGGCGATGGGGAAGAAGCCGAAGTTGAATCCCGTCAGTAAAATACCCGTTACGACTCCGATCAGTGATAAAGGCAAAATCGCAATGATGATAACCGGATCGCGGAAATTGCCGAAGAGAGCCACCAGAATGATGATTAGAAACAGAAACGCGACGGGAAAATATTTCATCAGAGCCGCCATGGCTTCTCCCTGATCCTTATGTTGCGAATCCCAAAAGAAACTGTAGCCTTCGGGCAGATTGATCTGCTCGATCTCGCTGCGGATTTCGGCATGGACTTCGGCCATGGTGGCTTGATCCGTTACATCGCACATCGCGGCCATCGACAGTTGACGATTGTAGGTGTTGATGCGCGGATACTCCCAACTCGTTCTTATATCGCGTGTAAGCTGACCGAGCGGAGCGGAGTTCGTACCGTTCCAGACCGACAGGTCTCGCAGATCTTCGGGTGAGTCGTGATTCAGATCTTCGCTTTTGAGCAGGAGCGGGACTTTTTTCTCGTTATCGCGATAGATCCCCACGGCAAAACCATCGGAAAGAGCTTTCATCGACTCCATCATCGTGGCTTTGGTGACTCCATTGATTCCGGCTTTCAGCGGATCGTAGACGGGATGCACGATCATCGTCATATTGCCCCATTCGTTTCGGGCATTGGCAACCTTCGGATTGCGGCGCATGATATCGATCGCCAAACCTGTCAGCGAGTCAAGCACGGTGGGATCGCTCCCCAGAAAGCGCGCTTCGATCAGCGCTTCGGGCGATGAGGTGAGTTCGAATTTATTCACCTTGAGGAACGCTTCGGGATACATCATCGGTAAAGTGTCTTTCAAAGAGCGTTGCAAGGCGCGCGCGTCTTTGGAATGATGGCACTTGATGAGCAGGTTGGCGAAATTCGATTGCGGACCGAAGGTGGAATTTGCCAGATAATAGCGTGGCGGCGTCTGTCCGGTATAGGAGGAAACGGTCTCGATCTCCTCAAACTGAGACAAATGGCGGGTGATATCCTGCACGCATGCGTCGGTA
>CAMTOW010000120.1 GCA_947074245.1 uncultured Bacteroidales bacterium
ATCTAGTTTGCCACTTGCGCAGGATAGCATGATGAAGGTGGATACGATTACCGTGCAATAAAGGCGCAAAAGTACGTCGCTATCCATCATTTTCCGATAAATCGATTTCCAAAATATCACTGCCATGAATAGAATCCACGGAGCAGCTACCATCCAGATACGTGCGAAATAAAACCAAAACGGTTGTTTATGATGAAATGCGTTGATTCCTCGATTAATAGTCTGGTTGAAAATCAGGTTTTGAAGATATTCAACACCTCCTTCATGATAGATTCCCAAGAACCATAATCCGCAAAGAGGAAGTAATATGAGCCATGTACGCCATCCCAGGTATTGCCCGATCGTACGGATTTTTCTTTCAAACAAAAGAAAAAGCACGACGGTCATAATCGGAACGATGAACGCAACCGGACCTTTACTCATGATACCTAAGAAAATATAAATCGGGAATAGATAAGGATCTTGCGGAGTGCTGTTCCCGGTGAACATTTTGTAGAACGTATAGATCGACAGAACGATAAACATCGCCATCATCATATCCATTCTTAATATCATGGTGCTGGCGATAAACATACCCGTTGTAAGGAGGGTTGTCATCGGTGGCAGAATATTATCGAGCGATTGCTTTTTAAAAGTCCATATATTCATGATGTATAAGATCACGATAGCCGGAATCAATGTGAATAACGCTTCGATCCACATGATATTTTGTCCGGTCGCTCCTTTTACGCCCATTAATAACCAAAAATAGAGTGGGGGTTTGTCTGCATAAACCATTCCATCATTGTAGAATGTGAAATAATGACCTTCTGCCAATGCGTCGTTTACGATATTGATATATCGTAATTCATGATTTCGTTGATAGTCTCTCAGCCCGAATGCAGGAATTAATAATAAAAGAGGAATAAGATATACAAGGATTTTTTTCATAAAGAAAGCCTTAGAATTGTAAAAAGAGCATAATGATAACAAATTTTTTCTTATATAGTTCTGTTTGTTTTCATCTTTTAAAGGTTTGGGCGAAAACGTTTCTTTATTTAGATAAAATAAAGAAGAGAGCATCTCAAATTTTAATTTGAGATGCTCTCTTAATAAAAATCCCCATAGAAAAACACATAAATCTCAAAACAATTATCCTGTCTTGTTTTATTCTAAGATGAAGGTAACGCTATTTGATTTTCCGCAAAAGAATATTCTTGAAGGAATGTCATCTTATCAGCGCAAACGTTTTCAAAGGGATGCTATTTGTTAAAGATCAGATTGTATCTTCTACGTTCATTACAAAAGCCCGAAGTCCGAGCGCTTCTTTTGACTTATCGAGATTGCGGAGGAGTTGAAGCAATTTAGGCGCTTTATCATCTTCTACGATCGTCATGATCGAAGAGTTGGTGCTTGGCCAAGCGTGGCTTCCATAATGAGGTTCGCCCGTCTTGCTGCCTCGTCCCTGCACATTTTCCCAATAAGTAAAACCTCGCATTCCGTTGCGATCGAGTATATGCAGGATTGATTCGTAATGAGCCTGGTCGAAAGTTATGAATACAGCTTTCATAGAGTTGATTTTCAAAATTATTAGTTAGAAGCTACGGCAAGTTGTTTTGCTAATTTCTTGCGACGGCGTTTGATGCCGTTTTTGGCAAATACGCAATAAACGGTCGGTACGATAATCAGGGTGATCAATGTAGAGAAAGCAAGACCCCACGCAACGGTCATACCCATAGAGCGCCACATTTCGGAACCTTCGCCACGGCCTACTGCCATCGGGATCATCCCCAATACGGTCGTAAGAGTGGTCATCAATACCGGACGCAGACGCGAACGACCTGCGTTGATTACAGCTTTGCGTACGGACAAACCGCGTTCACGATTCAAAATGGTGTAGTCGATCAATACGATACCGTTCTTCACTACGATACCCGCCAACATGATCACACCGATCATGGCCATTACGCCTAGTGGCGTATTGGTTATCGCCAATCCGATAAATACCCCTGTGAAGGCGAACGGTAGCGAGAACATGATGATGAACGGATCGGTCATCGATTCGAACTGTGCAGCCAGTACGATGAATACCAATAGAATAATCATGATACCCAATGTAATCAGGTCTCGGAACGTATCTTGCTGATCTTCGAACGTACCACCGATTGATGTCGTTATCCCATTCGGAATATCTGCATCTTTCAATACCTGCTGGATTTGTCCTGCCATTTCACCCAATACGGCTTTTTGTCCGAGAATCGCACTCAATGTGATCATTCGTTCACGATTTTTCCGTTCGATGGTCGGTGGAGTCATTCGTTCTACGACTGTACCTAAATCTCGGATACGCACTCCTTTTCCTTGATTGTTATAGATCAGAATATTTTCGATATCCTCGATGGTTTCTCGATTTTCGGGTGCATAGCGCACTTTGATATCATATTCATCTCCGTCTTCGCGATAGTAAGACGTTACGGATCCGTTGATGCGGTTTCGCAGATATTGAGATGCCGTAGCGATATTCAAACCATTCAAAGCCAGTTTTTCGCGATCGAAGTCGACCTGATATTCCGGAATATAATCGCCACGGCTGTTTGTAACCGATACGATGCCATCCAGAGCCAAAAGTTTTTTCGTAATATCCTGTGCGAATTCATCCGTTTTCTGCAGGTCGTATCCATAGATCTCTACATCTACGGCCGCCTGTCCGCCCACTCCGCCATGACTACCTCCGGCTAGAACCTGGTATTTCTTGATTTCGGGATATTTGGCAAGATCCTTATTCATCAGGTCTACAATTTCGGTTAGTCCGCGTTCACGTTCGCCGACACTTGTCAGGTTCATATTCCAAGAGATGATATGAGAACCGTTTTCCTGGATCGATGCCCATACATTATCCGCATCGGCAGCTCCTACAGTGAATGATGAAGCTTTGATTTCCGGATATTTTTCGGCGAATTCACTTTCAATGCGTTTGGCTAGATCACGCGCGATTTCAGATCTCGTTCCTACCGGCAATTCCACCTTCATACCGATACGGCCATTGTCGTTTGTCGGGAAGAATTCGGTTGGGATAACGCGGGCAAGCTGAATACTTCCTGCGAAGATCAAGAATGCGGCGATAATCGTGATCGTGCGATGAGATACAACCCACTTCAGACAGCGTTCATAAAAAACATCGAGGCTGTCCAGTCCTTTTTCGATCGGAACGAAAATAAGCTGCCATACTTTACCTTTTTTCGGATCCTGGCGTAAGAATTGCGAACAAAGCATCGGTGTAAGAGTCAACGCGCCGATGGTAGAGATGATCATGATGATCGAAACGATCCAACCTAGCTGGCGGAAGAGGATGCCGGCCATTCCGGGTACCATCGTCAATGGCAGGAATACGGCAAGCATGGTCAGCGTTGAGGCGATTACAGAGATAGCCACCTCGTTGGTTCCATGGATAGCGGCTTGTTTCGGATCACTACCTCGGTCAATATGATTCGTTACGTTTTCAAGTACTACGATCGCATCATCCACCACCATACCGATTGCGATACTGAGTGAAGATAGTGAGATGATATTCAGCGTATTTCCCGATACGAGCAGATAGGCGAACGACGCGATCAGAGAGATCGGAATCGTTAGAATAATGATGAATGTCGCTCTCCATCTGCCGAGGAAGATCAATACGACGAACATTACGATGATGAATGTCACATAAATCGTTTCAACAAGCGACTGGATCGTATTTTCAATACTGGTTGATGTATTGGTGATGATTCCGATCTTCACATCCGAAGGAAGTGTCTTCTGGATTTCAGGAATCTTATCCAATACGGCCTGCGAAATTTTTACCGAGTTAGCACCGGACTGTTTCTGAATAAAAATAGCACCCCCGCTTTTTCCGACATAGAAATCTCCGCTTCCGGATGTGCCGGTCACATACGCTTCCTGAGCACGTTCCTGCGGGCCGTCTTCGATTCTGGCTACGTCGCGCAGATAGATTACCTTGCCGTCTTTGGCTCCGACAACGATGTCATATAACTGTTCGGTTTCAGTGAACTCCCCTTGTACACGCAGCGAATAGGTGTTCGATCCCATATCGATGTTTCCTCCCGGGGTATTCAGGTTTTCCATCGCGATGATGTTAGAGATCGTTTCGATCGACAAACCATAGGCTTCTAGTTTCTGTGGATTACAGTAAACTTTGATTTCACGCTGAGGAATACCGGAGATCGAAACCGCACCCACGCCACTGATTCGTTTCAATGGATTCGATACTTTGTCGTCCAATATCTTATATAGGGCGTTCATACTCTCATCAGCCGTAACCGATAGGATTACGATTGGAATATCATCTGTACCGAATTTGAATAAGACCGGATTTTCTGCATTATCGGGAAGAGTGTTCTTCACCTGATCCAGCTTGTCACGAACATCGTTCGTCGCCACATCGATATCCGTACCATATTCAAATTCAAGCGTTACAATCGACATATTTTCTTTCGATTGTGAAGTGATGTGCTTCAGATCACTCACGGTATTCAACGTGTTCTCCATGATTTTGGTCACGTTGGTTTCAATATCCGCCGCACTCGCACCCGGATAGGCTGTCAAAACCATGATCGTATTGGTTTCGATCTGCGGATACAAGTCGATGGAAAGTCTGGTCAGAGAGAAAAGCCCGATTACGACGATGGCAACGAAACATAGTGCCGTGGTAATCGGTTTCTTGACCGCGGTAGCATATAAACTCATAGGATGTATTTATATTATTTTTTTTCTACTTCTACTGATGCGCCGTTGGTAAGTCGGCTTTGTCCTGCCACGACAACGTTCGCGCCATTGTTGACACCTGATATCACTTCGAATGCATCTCCGATGCGTCTGCCTAGCTCGATTTTGTTCATCGAAACGGTATTGTCGCTGTTCAATACGTAAACATAGCGCTCTCCCGCACCGGCCTGTTTGATAATCGCCATATCCGGAACCACTACGTGGTTTTTCACGCCAAAACTCATCGTCGCGCGGGCAAACATACCGGGGCGCACTCGCTGATTACTGTTGGCGATGGTGATTTCGACCGGAAACGTACGTGTTTCAGGATCAATGGTCGGATAGATCAGCGAAACTTTTCCATTGAAAGTCTCATCTCCGTATACATCCAGTTTGATATCTACGGGCATCCCTTTTGATACGTTCGCAAAATAAGCTTCCGATACATTCAGTTTGAGTTTGACCGGCGAGATCTGTTCGACAGTCAGAATCGGATTACCCGATGAAAACATATCGCCTTTATCGTAATTGCGAGCCGTGATGATCCCATCGATCGGGCTAAGCAAAAATGTGTTTTCCGAAAGATTATCAAAAGCTGTTTTTGCTACGTCAAAAGCTGTTTTTTTAGCGTCCCATTCCGATTTGGAAATACCGCCAATCTTATAAAGCTCATCATAGCGAGTGAACTCAGTCTGATAATTATCCAATTCTGTTTTTGCTTTAATCAGGTTATTATCATCCATTTGCACCAGTTTCTGGCCTTTGCGTACACGATCGCCCACTTCTACAAGAATGTTTTTAATACGAACCGGATTTTGCGGTGCGATATTATTGGAGATATTCGCTTCTACCGTAGCCGTGAATTCACGCGTTTGTTCAACATCACGCGCTTTCACCGCTTCAACGCGAACCAATGGTTTTTGCTCAACCTGTACGGCTGTGTCGTTCGTTTCTTTTTTCTCACCACTACATGATGCTAAAAGAGCAAGACCGAAAAGTTGTGCGATTAAAAATCTCTTAGAGTAATTCATATATCAATAGTTATTTTTCGTTTTTGATCGTGTCGATAGATTTTCCCAAAGTCGCTTCCAGTTCAGAACGAGCCGAAAGGTAATCAAAGATCGATTGAGCATATTGCAGTCGGGCCTGAGTCAATGCGGTTTCTGAATTATTCATCTCAAGCAATGTTCCAGATCCTACCATGTAACGTTTTTGGCTGATGGTAAAAGCTCGTTCGGCTTGTAGTACACTTTCTTTATTGGATGAAACTTGTTCAACGGCACTTTCTATATTGTTCAAAGAATTCACAACGCTCAGTTCCAATTCCCGCTCTACATTATCACGCTGCAACTGTAGATTTAGCATCGAAACTTTGTTTTGTTTTGTTTTATAGTATTTCGATCCTCCGTCGAAGATCGGAATGGAGAGAGTCAGACCAAATGTCGATCCCGGAGACCAATAATAATCTGCGAATTTCAAGTTCTTGTCCATTCCTTGCCAACCATAATTTAAACTCGCCGAAAGAGTAGGAGCATAATCCAGTTTATTGATCTTTTCACTGATTTGTAATTGGCGAGCCTGAATTTCAAGTTGTTTGAGTCTTGTATTCTCGTTCAGTGAAGTATCGTTTTTCAGATGGATCAGATCCGAAAACATCTCTTCTTCATATTCATTCAGATTTCCGGTAAAGATCAAAGGTGCATTAATGTCTACTCCGATAAGTACTTTCAATTTCATAATAGACAGTCGGATCGCATTGGCTCCATTTACGACCTGCGGTTTCTGATTGCGTAACTGAACGTCGGCAACAAGCTTGTCATATTC
>CAMTOW010000121.1 GCA_947074245.1 uncultured Bacteroidales bacterium
TACGAGGTTCTCCGGAGTGACTGGAGTTCAGACGTGTGCTCTTCCGATCTTGGATTCGTTGAATCGGTTGGATTATTTTCAAATCGGCGAATGGGAAAGATGTTCGCCGGATCGGATCATGACCTTTTCCGCGGTTGCCGCCTCTTTTGGAAAGATGCTGAGCGATAGCCTGAATATGCCTGTCGGCTTGATTCTTAATGCGGTGGGTGGTTCTCCGACCGAATCATGGATCGATCGTGAAACACTGGAAAATGAATTTCCGGATATCTTGCCGAATTGGACTCAAAATGATTTTATACAGGATTGGGTGCGGGGTAGAGCGGTGCTCAACTGTAATAAATCAACCCGAAAAGGACAACGCCACCCTTATGAACCCTGTTATTTGTTCGAAAGCGGAATCGAACCCTTAAAGGGGTACGGTGTGCGTGGGGCGATTTGGTATCAGGGCGAATCGAATGCACATAATATAGAGACTCATGAGCGGCTATTCTCGTTGTTGGTGAATAGCTGGAGAAAAAATATAGAATCGGAACTGCCGTTTTATTTTGTTCAACTCTCCAGTCTGGATCGTCCGAGTTGGCCGCATTTCAGAGAAAGTCAGCGTAGATTGTCGATGTCGATACCTCAAGTAGGAATGGCGGTAAGCAGTGATCGGGGCGATTCGCTCGATGTTCATCCAAGAAGAAAACAAGACGTGGGGGAACGTCTGGCTCGATTGGCTTTGAAACAGACTTACGGAAAGAATCTGATGCCATCAGGACCGATCCTGAATAAAGTGGAATTTCAGGAAAATACGGTGTTGATCACGTTGGATTGTGCAGAAGGATTGACCACCTCCGACGGGAAAGCACCATCCTCGTTCGAGATTGCCGTTTATGAAGGCGTATTCAAACCGGCTCGCGCCGAAATCGTCGGTAATCAGATTCGATTGAAAAGCGAGGAGATCGTATCTCCGAAATTCGTTCGTTACGGATGGGAGCCGTTTTCGACGGGCAATGTCGTAAATGGCGAAGGATTGCCGTTGAGCACGTTTCGGGAATGTGAAAATTGATGACTCTATACCTGAATCGGATTTATAATTTGTAAATTAGTGTATCTGAAATTTAAATCCGAACAGTTATGAAGCGATTATTCATTTTGATCTGCGCAGGCATATTTCTGACAGGTTGCGCTACGGTACCGAAAGAAACCGGAAATATGTCGTTGCTTTTAGGGCGGCAGATCTCGATATTGAAGGAGGGAAACGTATCGGTGATCCATGCGTTGTTTGATGCCAAAGAAGCCGCTATGAATAATTATATCGATAACACGTATTTCCCGGTTTATCTGGATCACCTTTTTGCTAATCCCGCAATACAGGATATCTGGGATCAGATCGTGGTGAGCAACGATACCCAAGATCGCTATCAGGCCATCGTATGGCTCAATAAGAATATTCAGATTGAGCTGAAAAGTATGCGAGATTCATTGCTTGCCCCGATTCAGGAGGAACGTAAACGAGTTTTGACCGCGTTTGGCGAAGAATTCGATAAGGCGATTCAAATGAATGATGTTATTACACAGAATATATCTTCGGCCGCGGAGTTAAAAGATTTCCATCGAGGATTATTCTCTAAATATATTGATACGGATCGAATCGATTCCGTATTTTATCAGTCGTTGCGTCGCGCGAACGAACAACTGGATTCGGTCGAACGGCTTCTTGATGTATATAAGAATGGAAAAACCGAGATAAATAATCTTCTCAATAAAGAATGATATGGCGATCAAATTCAGCGACGATGTATTTAAAAATGCATCCGATCAGGCAAAGCAGAATGCTCTGATCGAAACGGCGGAGGCAAGACTCAAAGCAATGGAAACAAATGCCTATGGCGATATACTTGATAAACTCAAATCGGATTGTGTGGATCATGCTCTGATTGAAGAACTGGAGAAAGAAATCAACGCGGCAACCGATAAAAACAAATTGATCCTGGACCTGATTCGAAAGGGTGGTAAACTCGGAAAACTATTGTTGGGGGTGATTGGGAAAATATAAATCATGAATGTGCATGAAAAGTGCCGGAAACAGAATTGAAGCTCTGTTTCCGGCACTTTTTTTAGGAGATAATGTCTTATTGAGTGTAGATATATTCCACAGAATTGTAGAACCAATCGTGGAAATAAGAGAGGGGAGCCTCTAACGGGGATCTCGTGTGTGATTTTTTGATGAGTATTTATATTCTTGTATATCAGTATTTTGTTTGATTGGTTTGGCGGTAAGGTTGATTGTGGTACGGATATTGATATTCGACTCCCTGAAATTATAGTTATGGTAATTCAAGGTGAAAAAATCATTGTCTTATGAAATGTATTAAATGGATGCTGCTTTTGGTGATGGCTCTATACAATCCGCTTGTATGGGCGCAGAACCAAGTTATTAAAGGCGTCGTAAAAACGGCAGATACGCACGAACCGCTTACGGGGGTAACCGTTTCTGCCAAAGGAAATACTGTCCGGGGTGTAGTGACCGATATCGACGGGAATTATGAGATAAGTGTGTCTCCGGAGGTGAAAACTCTTCTATTTTCTTATATCGGGATGGTGCCGCTCGAAGCAAAGATTCCGGTAAGCGGAGTGCTGAACGTAACGATGGAGTCTATGACTCAAGATCTGGAGGAGGTGGTCGTTACAGGTTACGGTAATTTTTCGAAATCATCCTTTACGGGATCGGCGAATACGCTTCGGGCTGATATGGTAAAGAATGTTCCGGTCATGACCGTCGAACAGAAACTGCAAGGACTGACCACCGGGGTCGTAATTACCGGAGGATCGGGACAGCCTGGAGCCAACCAGAATATACGTATACGCGGTATGGGCTCGTTCAACGCATCGAAGGAGCCTCTTTTTGTGATTGACGGAGTGCCCGTTACGTCTGGGAGTCTGGGGTCTGGAAGCAGTGCCGATGCGGCATATATGAACAATGCCAAGACCAATATCATGAGTACGCTCAATCCAGCCGATATCGAAAACATCACAGTAATCAAGGATGCGGCTGCGGCATCCCTATATGGATCGAGAGCGGCCAACGGCGTGATTCTTATCACGACTCGCAAAGGAAGCGCGGGACGAACCAAGATTATGCTACGCGCGGGGGGCGGTTTTTCAAATTTTGCAGTGAAATTTCGCCCGACCCTGAATGGAGAGCAGCGTCGTGAAATGATTTATGAAGGTTTGTACAACCGGGCCGTCGATGAAGGATTGAGTTATCCTTCCGACTATGCCGATTTGTATATTGATCAGTATGCGGGTGTTCCTCAAACCGGCTATACGGATTGGCGCAAGGACTTGTTCCGCAATGCGACTCATCAGAACTATGAAGTATCTGCTTCGGGAGGGAATAACAACTCGACATTCTATACCTCTTTGGGTTATAATAATCAGGAAGGACTTGTGGCTAACTCCAATCTGGATCGTTACTCGGCTCGATTGAATATGACACAAAAGGTCGGGAAACGCGGTGAGGTAGGAGCAAACATGATGTTTACTCAACTCAAACAAGAAATGAATGAGGAAAGAGGATCGGCAATCAATCCTTTTTTATGCGCGGCCGTTACACAAACGCCGTCAATGACGATTCGGGACGCAGACGGAAACTATATCGGGTCTGAACCCGGGTCGAACCTGAATCCGGTTCGAGATATGCACACCGATTACAATCGCAGTAAACTGACCCGTATGTTTTCGACAGGATACGGTCAGATCGAAATCATAGACGGACTACGATTGAAAGAGATGTTGAGTTATGACTACTCGATTCAAAAAGATTCCCGTTATCTGAATCCGCTGAGTGGAGCAGGAGTGAAAAGCGGGAACGAAGCCCAGACTTCCAAAGGATTTTTCGAATACGGGAAACTAATTTCGTCTACTTCGATCAATTATGTGAAAACATTATTCAAACAGCATCATATCGACGTTCTGGCGGCTTATGAAACCGAAAATTACTCAACGGATAAAGCTTCGGGCGAGAAGTCGAAACTTCCGTCGGAATCGCTTACCGAGCCGGACAATGCGGCCGTTCTCAATAGCTTCGTATCCTCTACGACTGCATCGAGAATGATCTCTTATGTGACGCGTTTGAATTATGACTACGCCAATCGTTATTATCTGGCGGGAAGTTTCCGTCGTGACGGTAGCTCTCGTCTGTCTCGTGAAAACCGCTGGGGGAATTTCTGGTCGGTTTCGGGAATGTGGCATTTGAGCAATGAAAAATTCATGCAGCCTGTCAACCGGGTATTGACGGACGCGAAGATACGAGCTTCGTATGGGGTGAATGGTAACCAACCGGGAGCTTTTTACGGATATATGGGATTGTATAGCTACGGTCAGAATTATATGGGAGCTTCGGGTTCGATGGAGAGCACACAGGCGAATCCGGGATTGAAATGGGAAAAGAACCATAACCTGAATATCGGTTTGGATCTGAGTTTTATCGAACGTCTGTTTCTGAGTGTGGAGTATTACAATCGAGATACGAAGGATCTGTTGTATAACCGACCGATAAGCGCAACCACAGGTTTCCTTAACTACCTGGCGAATATCGGAGAACTCAATAACAAGGGGATAGAAGTTGAACTGAGATCGGTCAATTTCTCTTCACCGAATTTCGACTGGTCGACAGCATTGAATCTGACTCATAATAAGAATAAGATTGTTGCACTTGACGGGAATAAACAACAGAACATAGAGGGTACATGGTTTATTCGCAAAGTCGGAATGCCATTCAATACCTATTATGTGAAAGAATATGCCGGAGTTGACCCTCAAACCGGTAACGCGCTTTACTATCTCAATACGAAAAACGAGGACGGTACCTTGAACCGAGCGACGACGGCGAACGCTTCTGAAGCAGATGCAATTCCCTATAAGTCGGTCGATCCGAAAATAGCTGGCGGATTGACGAATATTTTCCGGTATAAATGGTTTGATTTGAGTTTTACGTTTACCTATTCGTTGGGTGGATATTCCTTCGACAAAACAGGAACACTGATTGAAACAGACGGTTCGCGTGAATCGAAACGGAATTTGCCAATCTATGCATACGATCGCTGGCAGAAGCCGGGTGATGTGACGGATGTCCCTCGTTTTGTATTAAATCAGGCTGCCGGACCTCAAAACTCGTCGCGGTATGTACACAGTACCGATCATTTGCGTTTGAAAGCATTGACGTTTGGGATGACGCTCCCTTCCGACTGGGGAAGAAAGGCGATGATTGAAAACGCGCGCGTTTACTTCTCCGGCAGTAACTTGCTGACATGGGCGAAATGGAAACAATATGATCCGGAAGTACCGGTGAGCGGAGAGGTCTATTGCGAAGCCCCTTTGATGCGAACATTCTCTTTTGGCATCGAAGTAACATTCTAAGATTAAACTATTGAAATTATGAAACGAATATATAATTGCCTGTTGTGTGTATCTGTATTGGCCATGAGTTCTTGCTCGTCGAGCTGGTTGGATTTGGATCCTTCTACATCGGTGACGAGTCCGGATGCGATCCTGACAACAGAAGATGCGGAAATCGCATTGAACGGTATTTATCGAATCGCAGCTTCTCATAGCTATTATGGGGATAATTATCTTTATTATGCCGATTGCCGTGGCGAAGACGTACAGGCATATATGAGTAAAGGTGCCGGCCGACGCGTATCGCCATATTATGAATTTAACGTTACGGCGGATGACGCGTTCAATATTACACGAGTATGGAATCAGCCTTATATCGTGATTCATCAAGCGAATAAATTGATCGAAAGCATCGAAAATGAAGATATTGCCGATGATGGAAAGAATACCGCGACTCTGGCGCGAATCAAATCGGAAGCTTTATCGATGCGTGCTTTGGCTCATTTCGATCTGATCCGTTTGTTTGCTATGCCATATACGTATGACAACGGAGCTTCACTGGGCGTTCCGATCGAGATTCGCACGACCTTACCCACTCATCAGCCTGCCCGCAATACGGTTGCTGAATGTTATGATCAGATCATTACCGATATGAACGATGCTTTGCCGGGAATATCGAAAGATAAACGAAACGGTTTTCAGAATTATTGGAGCGTATGCGGATTATTATCTCGCATTTACCTCTATAAAAACGAAAATGAAAAGGCTCTTGAATATGCACAGAAGGTGATCAATGAGAATGGCGGCCTGTACCGATTGTATACGACGGATGAATATGCCGGAGTGTGGGGACAGGATTTCCCGGCAGAGTCGCTGTTTGAGTTCTATTATACGCTGACCGAGCCGGCCGGCGGAACCGGTGGAGAAGGCGCTCCGATGGTATATGCGGATATTACGCTGGATTGGACAAATCTGGTGTTGACAGCCGACTTTCTGAATCTCTTGGATGAGGATCCGAATGATATCAGACACGCTATTACGAAGATGCCGGTGAATCCGGAAGCCGACATACTACCTGCCGGTTCGGCCGGAAAACCGAAATATATGGGCAAATATCCCGGAAAGACCGGAGACAATCCGCAGGACAACAA
>CAMTOW010000122.1 GCA_947074245.1 uncultured Bacteroidales bacterium
ATATGTTTTTTTCGTTTAATCCCAGTTTATAAAAATCACCATTATTATCATTCACCCAAAGGTTTTAATATACGATTAAAGGAAGCTTAACAGGGAATTTATACATATTTCAATCGGAATGGCATCTCGGGTTTACAATTAAACAAAAATAACGTTGAAATCAGATTCAAGTGCCACTCTTTCCGAGTTTTTAGGAAAAGCTGTCTTTGAATTATGAAATTAAATTTTCAAATTTGCAGTCGCAAAATATTGTAGTAATATTTAGAAAATAAAGTATAATTCAAATTGTCTTTAAACAATGAAAAAAAGCGCTTTACAGATCGCTCGTGCTGCATACCAGCCTAAATTGCCGAAAGCATTAAGAGGTGCAGTTAAAATTTCTGAAGGTGCAGCGACTCAGTCGGTTGCTGACCAGGAAGAGATCCAAAAACTTTTCCCGAACACTTACGGTCTACCTTCACTGACTTTCGTAGAAAGTACTGAAGCCAACAATTCTCCTGTTATGAACGCAGGTGTAATCCTTTCCGGCGGACAGGCTCCGGGCGGACACAATGTTATCGCAGGCCTTTTCGACGGTTTGAAGACAATGAATCCGGAAAACAAACTGTACGGTTTCCTTCTTGGACCGGGCGGATTGGTTGATCACAACTACATCGAACTTACTGCTGAGATCATCGACGAATACCGCAACACAGGTGGTTTCGACATCATTGGATCCGGCCGTACGAAACTGGAAGAGACTGCACAGTTCGACAAAGGTCTTGAGATCTTGAAAAAACTAAGCATCTCTGCTTTGGTAATCATCGGAGGTGACGACTCAAACACAAATGCTTGTGTTCTTGCTGAATACTACGCTCAGATCAACGCCGGCGTTCAGGTAATCGGTTGTCCGAAAACAATCGACGGTGACTTGAAAAACTCTGAAATCGAAACTTCTTTCGGATTCGACACAGCTTGTAAAGTTTACTCTGAGGTGATCGGTAACATCGAACGTGACTGTAACTCAGCTAAAAAATACTGGCACTTCATCAAAATGATGGGTCGTTCTGCTTCTCACATCGCTTTGGAATGTGCTTTGCAGACTCAGCCGAACATCTGTATCATCTCTGAAGAGGTTGAGGCGAAAAACCTGACTCTTGACGAGGTAGTTAATCAGATCGCTGCTACCGTTGCGACTCGTGCCGCAAACGGTGACAACTTCGGTACGGTATTGATCCCTGAAGGTTTGATCGAATTCATCCCTGCGATGAAAAACCTGATCTCTGAACTAAACGACTTCCTTGCTCACAACGCGGCGGAATTCGCTATGATCAAGAAATCGGCTCAGCGCGAATACATCATTCAGCATCTTTCTGCTGACAACGCAACCGTTTACGCAAGCCTTCCGGAAGGTGTTGCTCGTCAGTTGACTTTGGATCGTGACCCACACGGTAACGTACAGGTATCATTGATCGAAACAGAAAAACTTTTGGGTGAAATGGTTGCTCGTCGTCTTTCTGAAATGAAAAAAGACGGTCAGTACAACGGTAAATTCGCTCCGCTTTACCACTTCTTCGGATACGAAGGTCGTTGCGCGGCTCCGTCAAACTTCGACGCTGACTATTGCTACTCTCTAGGATTTAACGCGGCAATGCTAATCGGCGCAGGTAAAACAGGTTATATGTCTTCTATCAAAAACCTGACTAGCCCGGCTGACCAATGGATCGCAGGTGGTATTCCAATCACAATGATGATGAACATGGAACGTCGTCACGGTGAAATGAAACCGGTAATCCAGAAAGCTCTTGTAAAATTGGATGGCGCTCCTTTCAAAGCGTTCGCTTCAATGCGTGACGAGTGGGCTAAATCAACTGCTTACATCTATCCGGGTCCAATCCAGTACTTCGGCCCTGCTGAAGTTTGCGATCAGGCGACAATCACATTGCAGCTTGAGAACGCTAGCAAGTAATTGACCCCATTTTAACATATTATAAAGACGCAAAGTCGACGGCGTAACCGTTTGACTTTGCGTCTTTTCTCTTTTTTGGCTATCTTCGGCGCACAAATAGGATCCACATGAAAAGAATCATTCCATTTATCTCAATCGCATTATGTATCTCCTCGTGTTCGGAAGGAGAAAAAAACAAAGATTTCACTCAATTCGTAAACCCATTTATCGGTACTGATTTCACAGGGAATACCTATCCGGGAGCTACCGTGCCGTTTGGTATGGTGCAGCTGAGCCCAGACAACGGAATTTCGGGATGGGACCGCATCGCCGGTTATTTTTATCCGGACAGCACCATCGCCGGATTCAGCCACACCCATCTTACGGGTACGGGCGCGGGCGATCTGTATGACATCTCGTTCATGCCGGTGACAATCCCGTTCATCGAAGATGAGAGTCCGCTTGGAGTACACTCTAAGTTCTCGCACGACAATGAAAAAGCGGAAGCCGGTTACTACCAGGTACTTTTGTCTGACTACGACATCAATGTGGAACTGACGGCGACCGATCGTTGCGGTATCCAGAAATACACGTTTCCGGAAGCGCACAGCGCCGTGTTCCTGAACTTGTCGAAAGCAATGAACTGGGACTTTACCAAAGATTCTTATATAGAGGTGGTAGACTCGGTAACGATCCGCGGATACCGTATGTCGGAAGGTTGGGCCAACGATCAGCGCGTTTACTTCGTTTCGCAATTCTCTCGTCCGTTCGAGGCGGTTTATATGGATTCTACGGCAATCATCTATCCGGCCGATAAGAAACGTTGCGGAACAGGCTATATCGCCCGTTTCGACTTCAACACCAAACCGGGTGAGGAAATCATGGTTCGCACTGCTCTTTCGGGAGTTGACCTGGAGGGCGCGATGAAAAACCTGAACGCTGAAGCGACTCATTGGAATTTCGACCAATACCGCACGGATGCCCGCAACAAGTGGAACACCGAGTTGGCGAAAGTGGAAGCGCAATCGACCGATACAGACGCTTTGACTAATTTCTATACGGCTCTTTACCATACGATGACCGCTCCGACAATCTTCTCGGATGTTGACGGACGTTACTTCGGTGCCGACAAACAGATTCATCAGACGAACGGATGGACGAACTATTCGACATTCTCTTTGTGGGATACGTATCGTGCTTCTCATCCACTTTATACTTATACGCAGCCGGAACGCGTAAACGACATGGTCGAATCGTTTTTGGCACACTACCGCGAACACGGTATGCTTCCGGTATGGAACTTCTACGGAAACGAAACGGATATGATGATCGGATACCACTCGGTACCGGTGATCGTTGACGCTTATATGAAAGGTATCGGCAAATTCGACGCCAAAGAAGCGCTTGCCGCATGTGTGGCGACTGCCAACAAAGACGATTATCGCTCGATCGGTACCTATAAAAAACTAGGCTATGTACCTTACGATCAGGATATCGAATCGGTATCGAAAACTCTGGAGTACGCTTTCGACGATTATTGCATCGCTTTGATGGCGGAGAAAATGGGTGAGAAAGAAACTGCGGACGAGTTCTACAAACGCGCTCAGTTCTACCGCAACCAGTATAATTCGGAATCGGGCTTCATGCAACCGCGCGATTCGAAAGGAAACTGGATCGCCGGATTCGATGCGAAAGACTATACGGAACACATCACCGAAAGCAACGGCTGGCAGTATCTATGGTCGGTTCAGCACGATGCGAAAGGATTGAAAGACCTGATGGGCGGCGACGATGTAATGCTTCGCAAACTCGACAGCATGTTTACGTTTGTTCCTGCGGCTGACGAAGAACTTCCGATCTTCTCAACGGGTATGATCGGCCAGTACGCTCACGGAAATGAACCGAGCCACCACGTGATCTACTTCTACAACGAAGTGAACCGTCCGGACAAAACTCAGGAATATGCGGCTCAGGTGATGCACGAACTTTACTTGAACACGCCTGCGGGATTGTGCGGAAACGAAGATTGCGGGCAGATGTCTGCATGGTATGTGTTCTCGGCGATGGGATTCTATCCGGTAAATCCGGCTTCGGGCGAATACGAAATCGGTACGCCGCTGTTCCCTGAAACCAAAATGCACCTGGCAAACGGCAAAACATTCACCGTGAAAGCTCCGGGAGTTTCGAAAGAGAACTTCTACGTGCGTTCGGTTAAGTTGGATGGCAAACCATTGGCGACATCATTCATCACGCACGATCAGATCATGAACGGTTCGACGCTCGAATTCGAAATGGCTTCGACTCCTCAACCGGCATGGTTTAAAAAATAATCGAATGATAATTCATAACTTAAGGTCAGATTACCGGCGCAATGCCGGTAGTATCTGACCTTATTGTTTACTCCTAATTCAAAGAGAAAGGATCCGTTAGTATGAAAAAGACTGTTTTCGGCATCTTATTTGCCTGTTTATGCGTCTGTTCCTGTTCGGAAAAACAGAAAAGCAGCGAAACCATCGCTCTGATTGAAACCGATCTGGGTGATATCCGCGTAAAACTTTACAACGAAACTCCCAAACATCGCGACAATTTCATTAAACTTGCAAACGAAGGTTTTTACGACAGTCTGCTTTTCCACCGCGTGATTCCCGAATTCATGATTCAGGGTGGCGATCCGCTCTCTAAAAACGCTCTTTCGACGACGATGCTCGGTTCGGGCGATACGGGCGAACTGATTCCCGCCGAGTTCTGCTTTCCGCGTTATTTTCACAAACGAGGCGCTCTTGCCGCCGCGCGCGAAGGGGATGACAAGAATCCGGAAATGCAATCGAGCGGTTGCCAGTTCTATCTGGTCTACGGCAAGACGTTCACCGACCGGGAACTGAATGAGATTGAGCGCTCGCGAAAAGAAAAGACGCTTCAGAAAATCGTGAACCGACTGGTTGAATCCGACGATAAAAACAAGGCGATGCTCGAACAGAGCGACGACATCAAACGGATACAGCTGTATATGGATAGCGTACGCACCGAAGCGATCGGGATTTATGAAGCCGAACTCACACCGTTCGTATTCCCCGAAGAGGTTCGCCAGGTATACCGCACGGAAGGAGGCACGCCCTGGCTCGACGACAATTATACCGTTTTCGGCGAAGTGACCGAAGGACTGGAAGTGATCGACCGAATCCAGCAGGTGAAAACCGGCTCGATGAACCGACCCGCACAAGACATTAAGATGAAGATTAAAATAATTAAACCATGATTGAAGTAAACCGCTACAAATTAGCCAACGGACTGACGTTGCTCCATCAGCAGGACGACAGTACGCAGATGATCGCCGTGAACCTTTTATACAATGTAGGTTCGCGTGACGAGGACCCGCAACAGACGGGATTCGCGCATCTGTTCGAACACCTGATGTTCGGAGGTTCGGAAAATATTCCCGAGTTTGACACCCCGATTCAGGAAGCCGGCGGAGAAAACAACGCGTGGACAAGCGACGATATCACCAACTATTACGAAGTGGTGCCGAAAGAGAATGCCGAAGTAGCGTTCTGGCTCGAATCAGACCGTATGCTTTGTCTTAATTTCAATCAGAAAAGCCTCGACGTGCAGAAACAGGTGGTGATCGAAGAGTTCAAACAACGCTGTCTGAACCAGCCTTACGGCGATATCCCCCATCTGATCCGCAGCATGGCTTATCAGAAACATCCGTACAACTGGCCAACCATCGGAAAAGAACCGGCTCATATCGAAAATGCCACATTGGAAGATGTGAAAAACTTCTTTTTCCATCATTACGCTCCCAACAACGCGATCCTCTCGATCGTGGGAAACATCAGTTTCGAAGAGACCATCGCTCTGACCGAAAAATGGTTCGGACCGATTCCGCAGCGTAACGTACGCCAGCGCAATCTGCCGGTAGAACCGCCGCAGACGGAGGCGCGCTTCATGGAAGTGACGCGCAACGTTCCGATCGACGCTATCACCAAGGCTTACCACATGTGCGCCCGGATGGAACCCGATTATCATGCGATGGATATCCTTTCGGATATTCTCTCCAACGGAGCCTCATCGCGATTGGTGCAACGCCTGATTATGGAAAAACAGCTTTTCAGCGAAGTGAACGCCTACATCAGCGGCAGCATCGAACCGGGCTTGTTTTATGTAACGGGCAAACCGGCTCCGGGCATCTCGCTCGAAACAGCCGATAAAGCGCTGCAACATGAGCTAGAGATTCTGAAAGAGGAACTGGTCAGCGAATACGAACTGCGCAAACTGGTTAATAAATTCGAGTCGCAAGACGTATTCTCCAATATCAATTATCAGAACAAAGCCACCAATCTAGGCTATTTCGAACTTCTGTCGTGTGCGGAAGATATCAATACCGAAGTAGACAAATATCTGGCTCTGACTCCGGAAAAAGTGCGCGACGCCGCTCGCAAATATTTCCGCGAAGAGAACTGTTCGACGCTTTATTACAAAGCCGAAAAGAAATAACCGATATCCCGTCGGTATCTGCCCCGTTTCCGAAATGGAAACGGGGCTTTTTGTTTTTCCCGCTCTTGATCGCCGATGATTCACCCTACTCCACCATCGCGGTCACTCC
>CAMTOW010000123.1 GCA_947074245.1 uncultured Bacteroidales bacterium
GGTGAGTCAAGCAGCCGATTTCAAAAAATAAGCATAACGGGACGTAACTATTCGGCGGACAGTAGAGGTAATCCGTTCAGATCGGAGTATGGAATAATCGGGTTTACCGGAATTTCGTTCCTTTTCTATTCCGTTTGCCTAATTTAGACTGAAGGAACATCCCAAATTGTCGTGATATGAATGATTCGGCCGGATGGGGTGGCTCAAAGCGAGCGTGTTTTGCCAAAAAAGAGATATAGAACGGTTTTTCATAACCGGTTAAGAACTAAATTCGCATACATAACCTTATATAAACAGAAGCTATTGGATTATGCATAAGATACTTGTCGTAGAAGATGAACAGCGAGTGGCCAATCTGCTGAAAGCGGGGCTGGAAGAGAACGGTTTTCAGGTGATGGTAGCCTATGACGGAGAGATGGGACTACGCCTGTTTCGGTCGCAGACTTTCGATCTGGTGATCTCTGACGTTATCTTGCCAAAGATGAACGGGTTTGAGATGTGTAAGGAGATGCGGACGCTTCATGCCGGCATTCCGATCCTGATGCTGACCGCGTTGGGGACAACCGATGATAAATTGGACGGGTTTGACGCCGGAGCGGACGATTATATGGTGAAGCCTTTTGATTTTCGGGAACTGATGGCGCGGATTCAGGTTTTGCTGAAGCGGAAAAGCATCGCCCCGACCGAAGCTCCGAGCACGCTGGAGTATGCCGATCTGAAGATCGATCTGGCTACGAAACAGGTCTATCGGCAAGGGCAACCGATCAAGTTGTCGCCCAAAGAGTATAATCTACTCCATTATATGATGGAGAATCCGGAAAAGGTGCTGACCCGTCCGGAGATCGCCGATAAGGTATGGAATACCCATTTCGATACGGGAACCAACTTCATTGATGTTTATATCAATTATCTGCGAAAAAAGATCGATAAGGATTATGAAACCAAGCTGATCCATACCAAAACGGGAATGGGATTCTTATTAAGCGACAAGTTATGAAAATCCGCACGAGACTCACGATCCGCTATGCAGCCGTCACCGCCGGCATCTTTTTGATGTCGATGCTTTTCATCTATCTGTTTAGCGACCATTCGCGCAGCCAGACGTTTTATCGCTATCTGCAACGGGAAGCGATAACGAAGGCGCATTTGTTTCTGAACAACCAAACGGACGCCAAGACTCTGCAATCGATTTATCTGAATAACCGAAACTTCATCGACGAGGTGGAAGTGGCGATCTATACCCCTCAGTTTAAGATGCTGTATCATGACGCATCGCAGATCGATATCATCAAAGAGGATTCGGAGATGATCCACCGAATTTTGGAAAAGAAAATCTATGAGTTTTACGTAGGTCATTATCAAGCCGTGGGGATGCTTTATCATTTCAACGGCAAAGAGTATATCATTACGGCGGCCGCTTATGACGGATACGGGTATGCCAACCTGCATGAACTGAAGAATATCCTGATCGCCATATCGCTGATTGCCTTGTCGATTCTGATTATCACGGGGTATCTGATGGCCTCGAGCGCTTTGAAACCGGTGAGCACAATCGTACGGGAAGCAGAAAACATCACCGCCAATCATTTTGACCGACGGCTGCCCATCGCCAATGAAAACGATGAATTGGGAGAGTTGAGCCGGGCGTTCAATGAATTGTTGGGACGACTGGAGAAAGCATTTACTTCGCAAAAAATGTTTGTGAGCAATGTATCGCACGAATTGCGCACCCCGATGGCCGCGCTGATTACGGAATTGGAGATCGTGCGGATGAAGGAGCGGGAGCCGGAACGCTACCGGCAGGCGATCGATAACTCGCTGAATGATGCGCGAAGGCTGATTCGGCTGATCGACGGATTGCTGAACCTTGCCAAAGCGGATTATCAGCCCGAACAGATCAAGATGGAAGAGGTGCGTCTGGACGAAGTGCTTCTGGATGCGCGAAACGTGGTGATGAAAGCCAATCCGAATTATAAAGCAGATCTGATTTTCGAACAGGAACCGGAAGACGAATCGCTTATTACGGTGTACGGAAATTCTTATTTATTGACGACGGCATTTGTCAATCTGATCGAAAATAACTGCAAGTTCTCAGAGAATCACAGTTCGTTCGTTCATATCGCCTATTGGGAGAAGTATGCCATCGTGCGGTTTTCGGATAATGGGGTGGGGATGAGCGAAACGGATAAAAACAATCTGTTTACTCCATTTTACAGAGGCGCAAACCGAGATGTAGCCAAAGGGCACGGAATCGGTATGGCGCTGACCAAGAAGGTGATCGAACTGCATCACGGCAAACTCGACGTATATTCGCAGCCGGGAGAAGGAACCACATTCGTCGTGAAGCTTCCGCATCGCTTCGAAGCAGATCCGACCACCTGAGAAGGCGGTGTATTTCTATCGGCATTACCCAACCTGAAAATTCTAATAATTCTCTAATATCATTCTAATAACTCTCTAACGGCACGGCCGGATCGGGGAATCTACTTTTGTGGTGTCAAATTAATTGTAGCACTTCAAAACAGGAAGGAGGACCCGATGATCAGAAAATTCATCCCGGATTTTTCACAAAACGACGCAATCGCGCTATTCAACTATCCGCTCCAAGCAGCGAATACCTTTATCAAAAAAGTTTCCACCCGGAAGAAAACGAAAACAACAGGCAGTACGTTCAACTCCGAACACGTATTTCTGGCCTCGACTCAACCGCTTGACGCCGTTTACTCTTATTTTCAGACATCGCTGCACGGGCTGACAGCCGAAGAGGTTCAGTCTCGCAGAGAGGTTTACGGAGAGAACGAAGTCGTGCATCAGAAGCGGAAAAGCCGGATCGCACTTTTTCTGCGCACCTTCATCAACCCTTTTATCGGCGTATTGACCGCACTGGCCGTGATCTCACTGATCATCGACGTAATCATGGCCGAACCCAATGAGCGAGAATGGACCGGTATCATCATCATTACTTTCATGGTGATCTTGAGTGCCATCCTGCGTTTCCGTCAAGAATGGAAAGCCGGAGAAGCTACCGACTCGCTGATGCGCATGGTGACCAATACCTGCCTGACGGAACGAATCGGGCAGAAAGCCAAAGAGACCGATATTCGCGAACTCGTGCCGGGCGACGTGGTTTATCTGGCAGCCGGAGATATGATTCCGGCAGACCTTCGCATCGTAGAATCGAAAGACTTATTTCTGAGCCAATCTTCCTTGACGGGAGAGTCGGAGCCGATCGAGAAATTCGCGCTTCGCGATAAGAACCGAAATTACAACGGGTCGGTTTTGGACTTGGACAATATTTGCTTTATGGGGTCGACCGTAATCAGCGGTTCGGCCAAAGGGATCGTTTTTGAAACAGGAGGCAATACGTATCTGGGTACGATCGCAAAAAGCATCACCGGAGTGCGCGCCACGACGGCATTTGACAAGGGAATCAGTCGCGTCAGCTTCTTGCTGATCCGGTTTATGCTGGTGATGGTGCCGTTTGTGTTTCTAATCAACGGAATCACCAAAGGAAACTGGTTTGACGCTTTTCTTTTTGCCGTATCCGTTGCCGTAGGATTGACCCCGGAAATGTTGCCAATGATCGTAACGGCGAACCTTTCGAAAGGAGCCGTGGCGATGTCGAAAAAGAAAACCATCGTGAAGAACCTGAACGCGATTCAGAATTTCGGCGCGATGAATATCCTGTGTACCGATAAGACCGGAACCATCACTTGTGACAATATCGTATTGGAGCGGTACATCAATACCGACGGATCGATCGACGAGCACAAACGAATCTTACGACATGCTTATTTCAACAGCTATTTCCAGACCGGGTTGAAGAATCTGATGGATAAGGCGATCTTATCGCATGTGACCGAATTGCAACTGGAGCATCTGAAGAACAATTATTATAAAGTAGATGAGATCCCGTTTGACTTTACCCGCCGCCGGATGTCGGTCGTGGTGGAAGATAAACAGCAGAAACGGCAGATCATCACGAAGGGAGCGGTAGACGAGATGTTGTCGATCTGCAGTCACGCCGAATTTGAAGGAAGCGTGTGCGTATTGACCGATGAGCTCCGTAGAAAAGCCGTAGCGATCAGCGAACAGATGAACCGGGAGGGTATGCGCGTCTTGGCGGTGGCTCAGAAGAGTTTTCTGGATAAGGATCATGATTTCGGCGTAGCGGATGAGAAAGATATGGTGTTGATCGGATTCTTGGCATTTCTGGATCCTCCGAAACCATCGGCAGCCGACGCGATCCGGAAGCTTCATGAAGACGGAGTGGAGGTGAAGATCCTTTCGGGCGATAACGACGCGATCGTGAAAACCATCGGTCGCCAGGTGGGAATCGACAGCAGCCACGCGATGACGGGAGCAGAGATCGAAAGATTGAATGACGATGAACTGAAAGTGCTGATTCCGCAAATCACGTTGTTTTCGAAACTGACTCCGCTGCAAAAGACACGGATCATCACGTTGCTTCAGGAATTGGGGAATACGGTAGGTTTTCTTGGCGACGGTATTAACGACGCATCGGCATTGCGCCAATCGGATATCGGAATCTCCGTGGACTCGGGCGTGGATATCGCAAAAGAGAGTGCCGATATCATTTTGCTAGAGAAAGATCTGATGGTATTGGAGGACGGTGTGATGGAGGGACGCAAGACGTTCGGGAATATTACCAAATATATCAAAATGACAGCCAGCTCCAATTTCGGAAATATGTTCAGCGTAATGGCTGCCAGCGCGTTTCTGCCGTTTTTGCCTATGCTGCCCGTTCAATTGCTTATTCAGAATCTTTTGTATGACGTATCGCAGACGACTATTCCGTTTGACCGAATGGACGCTGAATATCTGAAAAAACCGCGGGTATGGGACGCATCGGATCTGAGCCGTTTCATGATTTATATCGGGCCGATCAGTTCGATCTTCGATATCATCATGTATGTCGTGATGTGGTATGTGTTCGGTTGCAACAGCATCGAGCATCAGACTTTATTCCAAAGCGGATGGTTCGTGGAGGGATTGCTTTCGCAGACATTGATCGTGCATATGATCCGTACGAGAAGAATTCCGTTCATTCAGAGTCGGGCAAGTTGGCCGGTAACGGGACTGACGCTTCTGATCATGGGGATCGGTATCGCATTGCCGTTTACTCTATTCGGGAAAACGCTCGGGCTGGAACCGCTTCCGCTGTCTTACTTCCCATGGCTGGTGGGTATTCTGCTCTGCTATTGCGTATTGACACAATTCGTTAAACAATGGTATATCCGAAAATTTACAAAATGGCTCTAAATACATCCGATCATGCAGATTATGAACCGATTGATCTGCATCATACTGTTCGGCGGAATCTTTATTGATTCTGCCAGAACACAGACGGCAGGTCTGACTTACGTATCAGAATGGCAATATGACTTGAAGAAACGATTGAATTATGTGGGGTTGTTGCGCCTGGAGGGCGAACTGACATTGGGAGCCTTATCGCTGGAGTTGGCGACCCTGCATATTCATAATCTTTCGGAAGAGAGGCTGATGCACGACTGGCAAACCTTTTCGAATATCGAAGAATCCAATCTGGCGATGGGGATCGCTATCGCCGGAATTTCGGGACGATGGGGAAGGCATCACGTATTCGGAGGAATCCGGAATATGAATGAAGATTACTTCATTTCGGAAGTTACATCTTTCTTTACCAACAGTTCGTGCGGGATATTCCCGACAATCTCTCTGAACTATCCGGTGGCTAATTATCCGGCATCGGCCTATTGCCTGAATTATAATTATCAAGGAATCCGTTGGGATTATACCTGTTCGCTTTATAGCGGAGTTGCCCGAACGGGAGTCGCCGGAAAGGAGTGTTTGTTTGACCGACCTTTTCGAGACGGCGGCATAACGGGAGTTTCAACCATCAATTATCATACAGAGCATGGAAGCTATTTTTATGGGGTTGCTTTACATAATCGGCTGCTTTCTGATTTTCAGAAAAGAGAAGCGGACGACGAAACAATCCAAGAAGAATCCGTCTACAAAAAGAAGATTAATTTCGCTTGGTGGCTCCTGGCGGAACAGGAAGTGTATCGATCCGGAGGACGACGTATAACGGTATTGGGGCAGTATTCGCAGAATGAGAGTGTGCGGCGGAGTGTTTCCGTATCGCAGAAAGAGGCGAATGAAGATATCGCGGTTTGCTGCTACCGATATGGAGGGGTGGGGATTTTGTTCGATCAATTCCTGCCGCTGAAGCGTCCGAACCGGATGGGGGCCTTTCTGAATCAAGCCCTTTGCAATGCCGGGAAAGAGACTGCTATGGAGGTAACGGCACAGTTTGAGCTGACACCGAACGTGCAGATTCAGCCCGCATTCCATGGCGTATTTAAAAACGGTGATTTTGAGAAAGCTTTGATGGTCCGTCTGATCATCGAGCTATAAAAACAAGGAGATCTATTCCGTAAATCCGGAATAGATCGCCTTTGGTACTGAGTTATATGAAGTTATTCGAACGTTACGGATTTAGATCGGAAGAGCATACGGT
>CAMTOW010000124.1 GCA_947074245.1 uncultured Bacteroidales bacterium
ACTGAAGTTCGAAATCAATGATCTCTTTGTCGCGAAGCGGATTTACGCTACCGTCGACATGGGTGATATTATCATCGTCGAAACAACGAAGCACGTGAAGAATCGCATCTGTTTCGCGGATATTGGCAAGGAATTTATTGCCCAGACCTTCGCCTTTGCTCGCGCCTTTCACCAAACCGGCGATGTCTACGATCTCGACCGTAGTAGGAACGATGCGTTGCGGATTAACGAGTTCGGCAAGTTTGTTAAGACGATCGTCCGGAACGGTGATCACACCGACATTCGGTTCGATCGTACAGAACGGGAAGTTTGCAGACTGCGCTTTCGCATTGGACAAACAGTTGAAAAGCGTGGATTTACCGACGTTCGGCAAACCTACGATACCACATTGTAAAGCCATCGTATAGTATTGTATTTATATTTACGGTAGATAAGTGCCTGATTTTAATCAAACAGGCGCAAAAGTACAAAAAAGATCGCAGATAAAATGATTATAAATCTTCCGTGATGCTAAATCTGTTTTAAATAACGGATCCGGTTTCTAAAAATCAACTAAAGGGCGTATTGCCCAAAGGGTAGATGATACGTATGGACGGAACGTCGTTGCGCGGAGTCAATACCTTGTATTCGCCGTTGAAATGTTCCATCAAAAGACGGTTGATCTCATTGGAAACTTCGGTCTGCTGGGTACGATTTCCCAGATCCGCCAAGGGCGAACCGGTGACCATAAGCTGCAACTGCTGTTTGCGCTCTTCGAGTTTCACTGAAAAACGGATCTGATACATCTGATCCTTATCGTACGGATAGAGAACCGAGCGGAGCATCTGCGTGAACCGACGGGTATCGGTATAGATCGGCTGTTCTTCCAAATCCGATTCGAAAGAGATACTTACGGATTCCGTATTGTACTTGTGCGGAAGGTGGATCGCTTCGTAGCAAAGCGCCAAAACATCGCACTTTTGGATATTGAACTTCATCATACCCGATTCGAGACGAGAAAGATCGAGAACATTGTTTACCAGACTCATGAGTTCTTCGGAATTGCGCTTGATGATATCTACATATTCATGGCGGGTATCCTTCGGCAATTCAGAATCGGAAGAGAGAAGATCGGTGAATCCGACTACGGCATTGAGCGGCGTACGGATATCGTGGCTGATGCTCTTGAGGAACGAAGACTTCGCATTGTTGGCATTATGAACGATACGTGCGGCTTTTTCGATCTCTTTTTTAGACCGTTTGAGTTTGAGACGCACTTCGAACAGTTTGATCGCGAAGAACAAGAGGAAGATCAGGATGAGGCAAATGAATATGAGCAGGACGCTCTGAAAACGATTCTTCGCTTGCTCCAGATGAAGCTGTTTGAGTTCAGCTTCGTATGATTGGCGGATCTGCTCCAACTGCATTTCGGAACGATCGATGAAAATCGAATCGCTCATCGGCAGCAGGTTTTGATAAAGTACGGTGGCTTCGTAGGGGCGTCCCAACTTTAAAAGGAGATCGGCTTTCTTGGCCATCATATCGACATAATTGGTCGGGTAGATGTCTTTAATGATTTCCATCGACTGATCGATGTGGGAGATGGCTTTTTCGTAGCTGCGCATCTCGGTATAATAGTCGCCGCACAAATTGTGATAGAGCGACAGATACATGAAGAAGGTATTTTCGTTTACATATCGCTCACATCTGCGGAGGTGGAAATCGGCTTTTTCGTAATCCTTCGATCGCATGTAGCAATTGGTATAGACGATCTCGGCATAGAGATAGGTGTCGTAGAAGCTTGACCGGCTACCGGTACGCACCCGCTCAATCTCTTCCAAAACATTTTCCAGAACAGGTAGATATTTCATACACCCTTTGGTATCGGCGAGATAATCGTATCCGGCAAGAAGCTGTATGCAGATATCCATCTGAGCCAACGGATCGGTATCGGGAACCAAAGGAAACGCTTCTTCGAGCACTTCGCAGGCTTTATCGCAACGGTTGCTGCTGTTGTATGCATTTGACAGGGCAAGGCAGGCGGCAATCATACCTTCGTCGCTATTCAGCGAAGCGGCTTCTTTTTTGATTTTAAGTGCGATATTGATGGCCTTTTCGAAAGCTTCGTTACGGGCATAGTAGTTGACCAGATAGCGTTTGGCATTGAAGTATTCGTAATACATATTTTCGCGCAAAGCCAAAGGAGATAAGATATCGAGCCATTCATATATGGCCATGGAGTCATTGCGATTGTAGGCATCCACAACCATGTAATAGCCCGCGATACATTGATAATAGCGGTTTTCCATCGACTCGGCTTCGCGAAACAAGACGGAAGAGAAATACTTGAAGTCATCAGTTCCCTGTCTGGTTTGCGCTTCGAGATGGAGCGTACGAAGACGGGTTGAGTCTTTCGGCATCAACTCAATAAAGTAGCGGCGCTCTTCGTCGGTCAACGAAACTTCGTCGGCCCAAGCGTTTGCCTGGAACATCAACAAAAAAAGGATATATAGAGCAGCTTGTTTCATGCCGTGACAGTTTGCTTCATAGGATGAGAAAAAATAAAACGGGCTCCGTCGGTATAATCTTTATCGATCCAGATTTTACCACCCAGACGTTCGACAATCAATTGACAAATGGAGAGTCCGAGACCGGCTCCCTGTTCGTTTTCATGAAGTTTTTCGAAGCGGGTGAAGATGTAATCCTGTTTCTCGGACGGCACTCCACAACCGGTATCGGTAATGACAAACCGAACCTGACGGTCGGGAGCCTCTTTCAACGCAAGCGTGATGGTGCCATTTTTCGTGAATTTAGTGGAATTGACGAGTAGATTGATCAGGACTTGCTGCAGACGGTTTACATCCGTTTCGATATATAGGGATGCAAAATCGGTTTCAAAATGCAGGGACGCATCGGTTTGCTTGATTTTATCGAGAGTTTCCAAGACATCTTTGCATAACTGGATCGCATCACATCGGACGATGTTGAAATCCATATTGCCGATGTTGAAATTAGACAGATCGATCACATCGTTGATCAGTTTAATCAATAGGGAAGAGTTGGTCTTAATCAGATCAACACACTGCTTTTTCGTTTCTCCATCCATCTTCTCGTCAGTCAGGAGCGAGGAGAATCCTACCAATGCATTGAGCGGAGTGCGTATCTCGTGGCTCATATTGGAAAGAAAAAGACTCTTCGCTCGGATGGAGTCTTCTACTTTTTCGTTTTCGATATATAGTTTCCGTTTGTTCAGAATCAGTTTTCGGCTATTCATCTTCAGAAGAACGGATAAGCCGAATATGACGAATATCAGGATTGCCAAAGCGATAATGCTATAAAATAGGTTTCGGTTTTGTTTGGCCTTGCTCTCCAACTTTAACTGATCGATCTGATAGATGGTCCGGAACGTGTTGATCTGACGGAGATAACTCATGGGCGTATCTTCGTCTTTCTTTTCTTTCATGAACCGATAGCACATACATGCTTTTTCGGGTTGATCCATTTTGATATAAAGAGCGGCAAGATCGGAATATAAAAGCGTATACTCCTGTACGCTGAGTTTATCCTGAATTTTAACCATTCTGTCGTAATATGAAAGCGCTTCGGGATAGTCGCCCATCGCTTCGAAGTATTTGGCATGCAGGCGGAACAGACGACTTCCGATAATTACCTTATCGTTATGGATATTTCTGCTTTCGATCCGGTCGATGAAGGGTTTCGCTTGCTGCGGCTCCTCCATGAACAGGTAATAGAACGCATTGTTGAAATCGTCGTTGGTCAGGTAGTTTTCGTTGTTGTCTTTATGGGGAAGAGATTGTGCGATCTGGAAATATGTAGAAGCATCTTCGACATTATTCGTGCGAATCGCCTGCATCATGAGTTTGAAGTAGATGTTTCGGCGGATGTCATACGAATCCGCGCAATCACTTAATTTTATAGCGGCTTCCTGAAGAAACCGACTTCCTTCTTCACTCATGCCGGCCTGAAGATATACATCGCCAATCGATTCGCAAGCCATCGCCATCCCTTTCTTATGATTCAGCTCGACAGCTTTTCGATGCATCTCCTTGCCGCGCTCGGTAGCCAGCGTGATGTCACCCTTCGACGCATAAATATCGATCAACATGCTTTTGAACTCGAAATACAAATCGTATTCTTTCTTTCGCTCGAGGCTATTCACCAGTCGAATCGTTTGATTCAGAATCGAATCGGACGCAAACGGGTAGTTGTAAACGATCCCTTTTTCCTTGATGTTTCTTAAGACCGGAATCAGCCGCGATTCAGCATCGCTCGAATAGATATCGGAAAACGTAAACAGGATGACCAATAAACAAAGGATCTGTTTGAGGGAGTATGATCTCATAGACTAAATTATAAAGGCTGACGTCGATATCGGCAAATGTGATTTTTAATTATCGAGATCTAATTCTTAATACTTACCTTAAATATATATAATTTTTTTATCCAATATTCTGTCGGATTCAGTTTGATTGAATTTGTATTCAAAAATGGTGGAAAAAATTCATTTTCAGATAAATATGCATTCTATTTAAGAATCGTTTGTAGATATAGCTGATAACTATTTATTATTATCAAAATATATTCATAAACCAAAAATAATTATTTTTTTCAATGCTGTAGACTCTGTTTTACGAAACAAATATCCCCTTGATTCGATAAATCCGTAAAAATAGATTTATGAATCAAGGGGATCATTCTATTATCGATCTCCGCTCTTTATCGAAGTCAAGGAGAGATTCTGTCAGTTTCTGTAATTAATGCGCTTCAAGCCAGTTTTGTCCCGATCCGCATTCAGCGATCAACGGAACGTTCATCTTATGGGCATTCTCCATCTCTTCAATCACGATATTCCGTACGGTGTCCAACTCGTGTGTCGGAACGTTGAAGTTGAGTTCGTCATGCACTTGAAGGATCATAGACGCTTTCAGGTTCTCTTGATGGAAACGTCGGGAGATATTAATCATTGCGATTTTAATGATATCCGCCGCCGTGCCCTGAAGCGGGGCATTGATCGCATTTCGTTCGGCATAACTGCGAACGACCGAATTGCGAGAAGTGATATCCGGCAGCATCCGTTTGCGTCCGAACAAGGTCTCGACATATCCTTTTTCGCGAGCGATCTCAATACTTTTTTCCATATAGGCTTTCACGCCCGGATATGTTTCGAAATATCCTTCGATCAGCTGTTTCGCTTCTTTGCCCGAAATATTAAGACGGGTTGCCAAGCCGAACGCCGATATGCCGTAGATGATTCCGAAATTGGCTGTTTTTGCCCGGTTACGCATCTCTCGGGTAACTTCCTCAATCGGCACTTTGTAGATCTTCGCCGCCGTAGCCGCATGAATATCTTCGCCGGAAAGGAAGGCATCGACCATATTCTTATCGTGACTCATTTCCGCCATCAGGCGAAGTTCGATCTGAGAATAATCGGCGGAGAAGAACGTGCATCCTTCATCGGGGATAAAGGCCCGACGCAATTCTTTACCGATTTCGGTACGGATCGGAATGTTTTGCAGATTGGGATTGCTCGAACTCAAACGTCCGGTTGCCGTCACTGCCTGATTGAACGAAGTATGGATTTTTCCGGTTCGCTTGTCGATCAGGGTAGGGAGGCTATCCACATACGTGCTCAATAGTTTTTTCAATCCGCGATGTTCCAGAATCAATTCAACCACCGGGTGTTTGTCTTTTAGTTTTTCAAGAACATCCTCCGAAGTGGAGTATTGGCCCGTTTTGGTTTTCTTCGCTTTCTCATCCAGTTTGAGACGATCGAACAGGATTTCTCCTACCGCTTTCGGCGAACCGATGTTGAACTCATATCCCGCTTCTTCGTAAATCTTCAATTCGATCTTTCGCATCTGTTCGGTCAGGATGACTGAGAAATCACGCAAGGCATTCGTATCGATTTTTACGCCCTCCATCTCCATGTCGCCCAAGACGCGAACCAACGGCATCTCGATTCCGTAAAACAGTTTTTCGAGATTCTCCTTTTTCAGTTCCTTTTCAAAAACGGTTTTTAGTTGGAAGGTGACATCCGCATCTTCGCATGCATATTCCGAAACTACAGGAAGCGGAACATCGCGCATCGACAATTGTTTCTTGCCCGAGCCGATCAACTCTTCGATATGGATCGTGCGATATTTCAGATACACCTCTGCGAGGTAATCCATGTTGTGTCGCTGTTCGGGTTGCAACAGATAATGGGCGATCATCGTATCGAAAATATCACCTCGTATCTCGACGCCGTAATTTTTCAGAACGATGTAATCGTATTTGATGTTCTGTCCGATTTTCATTTTCGATTCATCTTCGATCACATCTCGGAAGAGAGCTACCAGTTTTTCCGCTTCATCACGATCGGCGGGTACCGGAACGTAAAATGCTTCGTTTTCACGTACCGAGAATGAAATTCCGACCAATTCGCTCGTAATCGGGTCTAAACCTGTTGTTTCGGTGTCAATAGATCGGAAGAGCACACGTCTGAACTCCAGTCACTCCGGAGAATCTCG
>CAMTOW010000125.1 GCA_947074245.1 uncultured Bacteroidales bacterium
GAACAGCGATTATCTTATTCTGCCTTACCGGGTAAAACAGTCGCAGAGCGGCGAAAGTGAACTCGAACTTCACGTCGTGAATACGGCCCGTCTTTCGCTACCCGATGCGGAAGAGAATACCCCGACGGTGCTCTTCCGTTCTGGATCGGATCGTACGGTCCGGCCGATCGGCAAACTTACCGGGCCCGATGGGAGGGGGTATGAATACGATGCGCTGTATAAAGCAGCGGAGAGCGGTGTGTATCAAATCGCGATGAATGATGAATTCGAAGAGGTATTGTTGGTGAATCTGAACAATGGCAAAACAAAAGAGCCTGCAACTTCGATCGAGGTCGCCAAAGGTGAATATTTTGCAAGTCTTGTCCGTCGGAAAGGGATGATTGAAAGTTCTCTGATTTTCGATGTTACCGGTGATCCGTCCACTACGGTCAGTCTGAGTTATGTCATTCAGACCCATACCCGCCGGATTTCCGGCCAACTGAGCGGCATCGTTCCTTTCCGACGAAATATCGAGTCGATTCTTGTTCCTGAGGAGGATCCATCCGCACAAATCACGTTCCGGGCGGTATCACCTTTGTCCATAACCGATTCGGTCAGAATCATCAGGGATATCACGTTGCAAACCGATCCCGTTTCGGTACGAATCGAACGCAATGAGCAATCCGACCATCGTTTTTACGAAATGTATGTATTGGCGTTTTGTCCCACCCGCAAAAACATCAGCGTCGCCCTTACCAAAGGTTTTGAGATTTGGGAAGGAGGCCCGGACGATTATGATCGGTCCTCTGTATTGTCCTCCATGCTGATTCAGGGTCGAACCGGGATCTATTTGCGTCCGGATACGCGCCATACGCTTCGTTTCTATTTCGATAACGTGAAATACGAATACGAGATGACGACCGATGCGTCTATGGCGCATGAATATCTGGGAGAGTCGTTGCTGACCCTGAAAATAACCGAGAAAGATCATCTGCGAACCGATCTTTATATGGAGATATCCAACACGTTGATGTGTGATTTCATACCTTGATCGATTCTGAAATTCTGAATCGTTGAGAGAAAAAAGCCAAAGGCTGCCTGATAAAAATCAGATAGTCTTTGGCTTTTTTGCGTTTACTCGGCTTCTAACGAGCATTTCTACGCCCATAAACGATCGTTAAAAGCCGAGTAAATGCCCGTTAGAAGCCGGTAGAATGTCTGCCGACCAGGCATCCGATGAAAAAAATACAGGAATCCGATAGAAACGATTCGCCATCCGTTTTCGTTTCTGCAACAAAAGACGAACCTGTAAAAACGGGCTGTGAATCGGGAGCGGGTTCGAAGCCGTTCGATATAAGTGAGTTATACATAGTTTGGGGTCAAAGAACAATATATCTGCTTAATTGTTATTAAAGCATAATAAACAGATCTGAACAGTAAATATGGGAAAAGAAAAGACTCCCTTTCTCATCACGGTTTTTCGTTTTTATCGGGATGGCTTTCGTTCAATGACAATCGGTCGTACGCTTTGGGCAATCATTTTAATCAAGTTGTTCATAATGTTCGCGATAATTCGTGTCTTCTTTTTTCCGGATTTTCTTAAAACCAAAACCGATTCCGATCAGGATAAATCAGAATATGTGGGAAATGAGCTTATTCAACGGAATAACACTAATAATTAATTATATATGGATGAATTAACCACGACTTTGGTAGACTGGGCGAGAGGCCAGTCTGCACTTACGGCTATGTATCACTGGCTGTTTGTCCCGCTGACTCTGGGGTTGTCCGTGATCATGTCTATTTGTGAGACAATCTATTTCAAAACAGGAAATGACGAATGGAAAAGAATCACGAAGTTCTGGATGACGTTGTTCGGTGTGAACTTTGCCATCGGGATCGCAACGGGGATCATCTTGGAGTTTCAGTTCGGGACGAACTGGTCGAACTACAGTTGGTTCGTAGGTGATATTTTCGGGGCGCCCCTTGCTATCGAGGGAATCATGGCCTTTTTCCTGGAATCGATATTCTCGGCTGTCATGTTCTTCGGATGGAATAAGGTCAGCAAAGGATTTCACCTTACCGCAACCTGGCTGACGACGATCGGTGCTTCTTTGTCCGCACTGTGGATCCTGATCGCGAATGCATGGATGCAATATCCGGTCGGAATGAAGTTCAACCCCGATACGGTACGTAATGAAATGATGAATTTCGGCGAAGTGGTATTCTCACCGGTCGCGATCGACAAATTCTTCCATACGGTGATCTCATCCTGGGTGTTGGGTTCGGTATTTGTAATCGGAGTGAGTTGCTGGTTCCTGATTAAGAATCGCAATAGCGCTTTGGCATTGAAAAGTATCAAAGTCGCTTCGATATTTGGTCTTATCGCGATCTTGCTGACTCTTTACACAGGAGATAGTTCCGCTAAAATCGTAGCGAAGGTGCAGCCGATGAAGTTGGCGGCTATGGAGGGTCTTTATGAAGGAAATACCCATCAGGCGATTACCGCTTTCGGAATTCTCAATCCCGAAAAGAAATATAACAACGATGACGATCCGTTCTTATGGGCGATTCAGATTCCCGACGGTTTGTCGATCCTGGCTTATCGAAAGGCGGGGGCTTTTGTCGGTGGTATCAATGACTTGATCGAAGGTGGCTATGAAGCCGAAACGATTAAAGGCGAAAAATACATCATGCCGTCGATGGAAGAACGGATGAAAAGCGGAAAGCTGGCTTTGAATGCGCTTGCCGGATTCCGACAGGCGAAAAGCGAGGGAAACAGCGATGATATGGCGAAATATCAGGAGATTCTGGAAGAGAATTATCCCAACTTCGGATATGCATATATCAATGATGTCAGCCAGACCATCCCTCCGGTAGATATCGTTTTCTACGCGTTCCATACCATGGTGTTGCTGGGTGCTTATTTCCTTTTGTTCTTCATCGTGATGTTGTGTGTGTACGGACGCAAGAATCCGAATCCGCATCGATACAGATGGTTGTCTTGGGTCGGGTTGTGCAGCATCCCGCTCGCATATATCATGTCTGAGTCGGGTTGGGTAACCGCCGAAGTCGGTCGTCAGCCATGGACGATTCAGGATGTATTGCCAACATTCGCTTCAATCTCGAAACTATCTACAGGTAGTGTGCAGACTACGTTCTGGTTGTTCCTTATCCTGTTTACCGTGTTGCTGATCGCTGATATCTGGATCATCATCCGACAGATCAAAAAAGAGGATTTTGATAAGAGTGCCACTCAGGATCACAACGAAAGTTATTAATGCAAATAATTCAAACTATGGATAAATTCATTTTTCTTCAGCATTACTGGTGGTTTCTGATCTCCTTATTGGCAGCGCTGCTGGTTACGCTCATGTTCGTTCAAGGTGGACAGACATTGTTATTGAAGATCGGAAGAAGTGATATTCAACAAAAGATGATTCTCAATTCATTAGGTCGGAAATGGGAGATTACGTTTACCACGCTGGTGGTTTACGGCGGAGCGTTTTTCGCGTCGTTCCCCCTTTATTATTCGACCAGTTTCGGCGGAGCATATTGGTTGTGGATGATCATTCTTTTCAGTTTCATCGTGCAGGCGGTTGCTTACGAGTTCATGAATAAACCGGGCAATTTCCTCGGAAAACATACCTATCAGGCATTTCTGTATATCAACGGTATCGTGGGTGTATTTTGCATCGGTGTTGCGGTTGGAACGATGTTTACCGGAGCTCCGTTTACGGTAGCCAAAGGTAATATAACCGAAACGTTTATGCCGGTTATCTCAACTTGGGATACACCATATCATGGTTTGGAAGCGTTTCTTGATCTGCGGAATCTGCTTTTGGGTGCGGCATTGGTGTTTTTAGCAAGAATTGGCGGCGCGATGTATCTGATATTCAATATCAATGATCAAGACGTCGTGAAGCGTTGCTATCGCTCGGTGATCGTCAATACGATTCCGTTTCTTGTATTCTTCCTATCGTTCGTGATTTGGGTTTTCTTATCAAAAGGATATGGATTTGATCCACAGAACGGAGCCGTATCATTGATAAAATATAAATATTTTCTGAATATGATTCAGTTGCCTTATCTGATCGTGATGTTTTTGGTCGGTGTGGTGCTGGTGCTGTTCGCCATCGGTATGACGATCGTGAAGAAAGGATATTCTCACGCGTTTTGGTATGAAGCGGCAGGGGTTTTGCTGGTCGTTCTGTCGTTGTTTTTGGCATTGGGCTATAACAATACCTGTTTCTACCCGTCCAATACGAATCCGCAGAGTTCGCTGACGATCTATAACAGCTCTTCGAGCCTATTCACGCTCGAAGTGATGGCTTATGTTTCATTATTGCTTCCGGTGGTGATCATCTACGGATTCATCGCTTGGCGCGCTATGGATAAGAAACGGATTCAGGCATCCGATTTCGGATCGACTGGTGATGGAAACATGTGATTTCAGGATTCACAATGAATGAAGAACCGATTACTTGAATTCGGATAATTAGGGACTAATATGTTGAAAGGGAGCTCGATGTGATCGGGCTCCCTTTCTTTTCAGTTTTCAGGAACAGGCAAACCGTCTGTTGAAGCGGACAAAGGGTTGTCTGTTTCTGTATTTTTTATTTAATTTGAAATTTTATTTGAATAATTTATATGATAGAATATGTAAAAGGATTAGTCGATGAATTGACACCGACGTCCGTCGTGATCGAATGCAATGGGTTGGGATATTTGCTGAATATTTCTTTGAATACCTATTCTGCGTTATCCAATCAGAAAAATGTGAAGCTGTATGTTTATGAAGTGATCCGTGAAGACGCGCATTCGCTGTTCGGTTTCGTGGATAAACAGGAGCGAGAACTGTTTCTTCTGCTTATTTCGGTTTCCGGTGTGGGGCCGAATACGGCAAGAATGATTCTGTCATCCTTAGCACCGGGTGAACTTGAAAGTGTGATTGCGTCCGGTAATGACAAAATGCTCAAAAATGTAAAAGGGATCGGCGCGAAAACGGCACAGCGCATAATTGTTGATCTCAAGGATAAAATAAAAGGCAGTCCGGTTACGTTAGAAAATACAGTACAATTAAATTCATCCGTCTCGGAAGAGGCTTTGGCCGCTCTTGTTATGTTGGGCTTCCCGCAAAACGTATCCCGAAAATGTATCACAGCTATTTTAAGTGAGGATCCGGCTTTAAAAGTGGAACAAGTGATAAAAGCGGCTTTGAAAATGCTATAACCTTCAATGCCAAATAAATTAAGATATTTATTATACCTGTTGTTCATATTGATAGGCGGAATGGGAATCTGTTCCGCATTCAGTGCATTCAGCCACAACGGTGAATATTATATTCCTTATTCTCCTCAGGTCGAGGAGAAAGACTCTTCCCGCACCAAATTTCCGGTACAGAAAACGTTCGTTGAGAATCCGGAAGAGCTGGAGAATACCAATCCGATTGACCTGAAGACACCCGAAAATATCAAGCAAGACATCGAATACGATCCTGTTACGGATTCGTATATCTTCCGCACCAAAGTGGGAGATCAAACGATCTCTATGCCGTTTCGAATGAGTTCGGACGAGTACAAATCGTATACCGAACGGAATCTGATGAATACCTATTTCCGCAGTAAGAACGCCGAGATATTCGAACGGGGAAGCGAGAACGAATTCGACTTCCTGGATATGAAATTCGGTCTCGGTCCCGCAGAAAAGATATTCGGTCCCGGTGGTGTGCAGATCAAAACTCAGGGATCTGCTGAGATCTCTTTCGGGATAAAACAAAATAAGGTGGATAACCCCACTTTGCCTGCCAAATCACGTAATAAGACCTATTTCGATTTTGAAGAGCAAGTTCAGTTGAATGTCAACGCCAAAGTGGGGGACAAGATGAACTTCGCGATGAACTACAATACGGATGCCACATTCGATTTTGATTCCAAAAAGCTGAAACTGGCTTATGAGGGAAAAGAAGATGAGATCATCAAACATCTCGAAGCGGGTAACGTGAGCATGACGACCGGATCGTCGCTGATCCGCGGTGGAGCGGCGCTGTTCGGGATGAAAATGGGGTTGCAGTTCGGCAAACTGAATGTGACGGCCTTGATCGCCCAACAGGAGTCTTCTTCGCAGACCGTCAGTTCAAAAGGCGGTGCGCAGATGCGTCAGATCGAGTTTATGGCCGATGAGTATGATGAGGATCGCCATTTCTTCCTGGCTCATTATTTTCGCGATAACTACGACCAAAACGTATCGAAACTTCCTTACGTTTCGTCGGGGGTAGAGATCAGCCGTATCGAAGTTTGGGTAACCAACAAACGGGGGAATTTCGATCAGTCGAGAAACATCGTTGCGTTTATGGACCTGGGCGAGGTGTCTCATCTGGGCAACGACTATTGGCAACGGACCACTTCGATGAACAATCCGTTTAACGATGCGAATAATCTGTATAAAACAATCGTAAACGAATATCCCGATGCCCGCAATATCAACGAGGTAACGCAGGCTTTGGCGCCTCTGTCGGCTTTCGGCAT
>CAMTOW010000126.1 GCA_947074245.1 uncultured Bacteroidales bacterium
ATGGTAAAGGAAATCTGTATTCGGCGGATGGTAGCTCGTGGAATACGCTACAAGACAAGGGCATCTACGGCAACTGGAATATATCGGTCGGACTCAAAGCGTATCCGGATTTGAACAGAACGGAAACACAGGTCGATCCGATCGAAAGAATTACTGTGGCTGAGAACAAAAAGGATGTAGTGAAAGTGACTCAGAATCCGATCTATCGAAATTCGACCATGAACCGGTTCAACGGATTCAACGTCTATAAGAACGGAGAAAAATTAAATGAAAACCCTCTGTTCGGGACAACCTTCACCGACGAAGATATTGAAGAAGGTATTCTTACCTATCATGTATCTGCAATCTACCAACCTTGTGGTGAAGTATATTCGGATCCGGTGACGATGTCTCTTCTGGGAACTTCCGGTTTACAGGATGACGCGATAAGAACGAATGTAAAAGACAATGTTCTTTATTTGAACGGACTACGAACAGATGATCGCGTTGAGATAACTTCATCCAATGGGGTTCTGATTCTTCACGAACGGGCTCTGAATGAAAAAGCATCTTTTGAAATCTCAGGATGGGAGAAAGGTATTTACATTCTTAAAGTGACTCGTCAAAGTGAAACAATATTGATTACTAAATTTTTACGCTAAACCCAATCCGGTTTATCCTTGACTCAACAGGCTGTCGATTTAAAATCGACAGCCTGTTTTTTTATGTCCGAACCCGACCTGATATCAAATGAAAAGACCCGTGCGATTTCTTGACTCTACCCGTACAGCCCCGAACCGATTCGTTTCTTTCCTTAGTTTCACGTCAAAAAAACGAAGAGTATCACCGGACAGACCGGGATACTCTTCTGATGTACATCCACACTGAATCACATTTAATAAAAAAACAATATTGCCCCTCACGGGGATTTTTATATCAGATTATTTTCCATATTCTTCATACATCATTAACAGATGTGCGGCACTCCAACTGAAGTGTGGCGCTTTCAGGCGCTCTCCGGTATGCGTTCCGTAATTCTCGTGAATCGGTGCGTCATCCGTCAGACCGTCCAAACGATCAAATACCAACATGGTATATTCGTCTGCATCCGCACCATATCCGTAGTTGCGCAAGCCTTTGATCGCGAAATACGTCTGATCCAGCCAGATTGGTCCTCGCCAGTATCCTTTCGGCATGAAACGCGGATTATCGGCTGCTACGGTCGGAAACGGTATATAGGTATTGAACTTGGTTGTGTCTTTCAGTCGTACCAACATTCTGTCGGCTTGCTGTTGAGTCGCTATTCCGGTCCATAACGGAATATATGCCTCACACCCCTCTTCCCGTACAAAACTCCGATCTGATATTCTTCGATCAAAAAAGAATCCTACCGAATCGTCGAAGAAATAATCAGCAACCAGATTCCCGTAATAGGGTTGATCGAAAGGCTGTCCGATCAGTTTACCGAACTTGCTGAGCAATTGATGTTCGTATGCCAGATAAGCATTCAGGTCTACACTTTCCTGATCGAAGCTATACGCGTCATGCCCATTCTGCAGCATTGCTGCTTCATCGAAACGAATCGCATTATCCATACCGCTCTCCCATGCCGCAGCTTCAACCGTTCCGTCGGTCGAACCGAACTCACAGATTTTGTTTCCGTCATGATCCCGCTTCTGATACCACCAGTTATAGTAAGCTCTCAATTGCGGATACATCTCCCGAATGAAAGCCGTATCACCGGTTTGTTCGAATATCTCATTCACCGCCCAGGACACCAACGGGGGTTTACTGTCGCGGGCATTATTTTCAGTCGTGTCGGTATAGATGCAATCGATGATCATGCCGTCAGGCTGTTGATAATCGAACATGGCGCGTATGTTGTTTTTAGCCAGTTCCGGAGCGAAACGCGACAGTGCGGCCGAAAAACGCCAACTGTCCCAAGCCCAGAACCCGACGAAATAACCAACACCATGACTCGGAATCACGCCTTCATGCAACAATCCTCCGCGATGTGTTCTCCAGTTGCTGATCAATGTAACGACTGATTTCACGGCGATCCGGTCATAGATCGAATCCATATCTTCACGCAACGTCTTCGAAAGATATCCGTTCCATCGGGAATCGTGCTCCCGTACATAATTATTGGGGTTCTTTAAAATATTCTTGGCTTGCTGTGACGTCCGCAAAAGCTCTTGTTCTCCGCTTAAAAACGAGATGGTTATGTTTGTCTCCGGCGAGAATGCCACCTTGCTGGCGATATAGTTCCCCGAATCGAGATTCAATACGACATCCGGCTCGAAATTCAGCAACAAAAGTTCTCCGGAAGGATGTTTTGCGATCAGTTGATTCTGATCACGACTCAGCTCGACAAGCGGACTCCAGGATTCTCCGGTAAACGACAAAGCTTCATGACTGTCGGTTCGAATGTTTAATAGTGCCGTGTTCGCATCGATAAACCATAAACGTTGTTCCAGTTTATGGTCTCCTACCTGACTTTTCATCAGCAACTCTCCCGGAAAATAATCCGTCGAATCAATGACAAACGAGGCCGATCCCGCATTTTTAAGAAAAGGCGTTACAACGCTTTTCGCCATGAAATAGCGCTTATCGATACTGAATGGTCCGCAGAACCCGTTTACCGGATCTATTTCGTCCGGAATCGTAAACCCCATCCACGATCCGGCGTCGGTATAACAGCCGTAGCAACGTGTACTATCGTTGGGCGTATAGTGTATGTTTAATATCTGATTGAAGCGATATCGGTCGGATTTTCCGGTAATATGCTGAACGCAGCTGCTTTGTAAAACAGACAGACCGGCAGCCAAAGGGATAAGCCATTTCAATTTCATGGTATATTGTTTTAAAGCGTCTGATGAATATATTATTGGTCTAAAAAAATCGTGTTACTTGGTTCTATTTTCCGAAAGCAACTGTTTTCCCGAGCGCAACGGACGCATCGTGAATCCGTATCTGATCTCGTTCGGAGTGATCGTATATTCAGGGTGTACATGCGCACCCCAGGTATTATCGCCTCCCACTCCCATTTGAGCGTGATCGATGTTTACCCAAACGAATGGTTGTTTCTCAATACTTCCTCCGTGACGTCTTTCCTGATTGAACGGCACATAATCGATCGCATCTTGAGCGAAGTTCCAGGCACTCACGCTCAACGGCTCATCACCGATAATGAGCATTCCGTTGCCCTGGTTGTCGGATAGAGAAAAACGACGCACATCACATTTATTTCCCGTTTCCTGTGCCCGTACATACGGATGATATTGATCGCTTACACTTGCCGAATAAGTCCCGATCAAAGCGGAGTTCTTCCGGTCTGCATAATTTTCATGCGGTCCGCGCCCATACCATTCCATTTGCTGGAACGCTTCAGGCAGAATCATTCTCATTCCCAAACGCGGTATCTCGGGTAATGCTTTTTCTCCGGGAAGGAAATGATAAGCCAAATGGATCGCTCCGTCGGGATAAACCGAATAGGTGATGTTCAAATCGGATTCCGCCTCATCCAAACGGTATGAAGAGCTGATTTGAAGCGGAGTTTCTGTCCGGCTCACGTTCACCTCTTTCAAACGGGCTTGCTCTCCGGCTTTTCGCCATACGCCGCATCGTTCCATCGTGTTGTTGGCTACATCGTTATCGGTCAGTGGACGCCAAAAATTACTTTTCGGACCCTGTTCGATATAATCTTTTCCGTCATATTGCAGTTGTACCATCTCTCCGGTCGTTTTTGAGAACACGGCAAGGAAGGCCTGCCCCTCGATACGAATATTCTCTGCATCTTCCGTTAAGTTTGGCGAAATACCTTGCACGGGGGTTTTGCTTACCGCGGCATTCTGACCGGAGGGGATTTCCCATTGTCCGATCGCAGCGATGTGACCCGCCGGAATCATGGGCTCGTCTTCTTTGGTAAACGCCCGTAAGGTAAGAAAATATTCTCCGGCTGCGTTCCGATCGGTCGCAAACGGTATTTCCAATAAACCTTCCGTTCCGGATGAGATATCAGGAAACTCCAGTTCTCCCGATTCGACGACAACTCCGTCACGCATCAACGTCCAGTTCAGCCCATAACCATTCAGATTCAGAAAATCATGTCGGTTCTTCACTTTAATCGTCTGACAAGTAAACGCTAACGGTTCGAATTCTATATATTGATAAACCCGTTTCACTTCATGAATGTGCGTGTGGAGCGATCTATCCGCAGCAAGAAGTCCGTTTGCGCAGAAATTGGAATCGTTCGGCACGCCCACGAAGCCCAAGTCGCCACCATATGCCCAGATCGGGTTATTACTTTCATCTTTTTTCTCGAAAGTCTGATCGACCCAATCCCAGATGAAACCACCTTGCAACTGATCGTATTTATAGATCAAATCCCAATAATCCTGCAGGTTTCCGACACTGTTCCCCATCGCATGTGCATATTCACAAAGAATCAATGGTCGGGGTTGTAGCTGATTGGCATGCTCGCGCAACCACCAGATTCGTCCGTACATCGGACAATAAATATCGGAAACGCCTTTTTTACGTGATCCTTCGTATTGCACCAAACGGGTAGAGTCCATCGTTTTGGTCATGGCGTAAATCGTTTCGAAATGTTTCCCGTAGCCCGACTCATTCCCCAAACTCCAGGTCACGATCGACGGATGATTGCGGTCGCGTTGAATCATTCTGGCCATACGTTCTTTAAACGGTGTCTCCCATTCCGGTGCGTTCGCCAACGTTCCCCATTCATGGTAATCCATTCCGTGACTTTCGATATTCGCCTCATCGACCAGATAAAGTCCGAACTCATTGCACAGGTCATACCATTCCGGATAATTCGGATAATGACAGGTACGTACGGAGTTGATATTGAATTGTTTCATCAGGCGTATATCATCCAGCATACTTTCCACGGTCAGCGTTCTTCCCGTATTCGGGTCATGCTCGTGGCGATTCACACCCTTAAACAAAACTGCTTTCCCGTTGATGAGTTGCTGTCCGTTCTTTAACTCTACGGTACGGAATCCGAATGGACGAACCATACTTTCCGTTTCATTGCCCGCATGGTCGTATGTCGTAACAACCAGTTCATACAGTTCGGGCGATTCGGCATTCCAGGCGCGTACGTCAGGAATGTATTTCGTGATCGTAAAGAGCGTATCGGCAGCATTGGCGAATCTCTTTTCTTCCGAAAACAAAACGTTCTGCTTATCCAATACCTTTACCGATATCTTTTCTCCCGATTTCGGAGCGTGCTGGATCACATTTAGGGTCAAATCCCCGTCTTTATAATTGTTTCTGAGTGGAGCATCGATGGTGAAGTCTTTCAGCCGACTCTCCGGACGCGCGTAGACATATACGCTTCGTTCGATACCGCTGTATTTCCAATAGTCCTGATCTTCCAGATAGGAACCGTCGCTATATCGGAATACTTTCACCGCTACGGTATTTTTTCCGGGTTTAAGCAGTTTACCGATGTTGAAATGCGCAGGAAGGCGGCTGTCTTCGCTATATCCGGCCAACTCTCCGTTGATCCAGCAATAGAAAGCGGATTCTACCCCTTCGAAATCGATGAAGATATCCATGCCTTTCCAGTCGGATGGGACGGTAAACGTTCGCACATAACTGCCTACCGGATTATAATCGGCCGGCACATGAGGTGGATTCGCAGGAAAAGGATAGCTCACATCGGTGTAGATCGGAGCGTCAAATCCCTGAAGCTCCCAACTGCCCGGAACCATTATTTTTTTGAATTTACTCAGATTGTATCCGGGTTTATAAAAATCTGCCGGAGCGCTTTGCGGATTCGGTGACCAACAGAATTTCCAGGTTCCGTCCAACGAGATTCTTCTTTCATTTTTTTCATTCAGATCAAACCGCGTATCGGCAGATTGTCGTTGTTGCGACAAAGCGCTTTTCTCCGTACGGAACGGAATGAAATGCGCGTGCATCGGTTCGCGGTTGATCTGATTGATGGATGGGTCCTGCCATGGCTCACTTTGAGCCATAGCGGGCATATAGAGGATACACCCGCAAATGAGGGCGTTCAATAGTGCTTTCATACTTGATTTGGATTTCTATCAGATGGAACAAAAAAATGTAACTAAGAATGGGACACTCAAGTCCACTACAAAACCATGAAATACCGAAACGACCACATATTCCTGACCCGAACAACGGGTTATTATGGGTAATGTCGTATCCATGGTGGTCGCTCCTCCCGCCGATATCGGGGCAAGTCGCCCGAAATAACGGACCATCAGAGGCGCACCCAACAAGGTGAATATTTCTCGGGTGATATTACTGAGCAATGCGATTGTGCCCAATTCAACCCCTTTATATTCTGTGATGAAAATGCTGCTCAACGAATAATAGCCGAATCCGGATCCGATCGCCAGATAGTCGGTTAAAGAACGATGATCAAAAAGAAGACTGAGGACAGCGCATCCGGCAAGCGTACCGATAATCGTCATGAACGGTAGAAAAACCAGACTCGGATTTAAGGATCGG
>CAMTOW010000127.1 GCA_947074245.1 uncultured Bacteroidales bacterium
CTGATCAATGGAGTTTTGATGATTATTCTTTCCTGGATGTTTTTCTCTTCCGGTCCGGATCAAGCCTTCTTAATTGACTTCCTAGTATCGATCGTATTCATTTATTGGGGTATTACGATGGCTTTATTCTCTTTCGATATAAAACCGGATAAAATCAATAAATAAATAAGACAAATGCCTGAAAAAACAATAAAAGGAGAAAAATGGAGCGGTATATTATTTATCGCTCTGTTCTCTTGTGCGGCATTCTATATTGCAGAATTTAAGATTATAAAGGATTTATCGATAAGTCCGTTGATTGTAGGGATCATTCTCGGCATGATTTATGCCAATAGTCTTCGTGTACACCTTCCTCAAAGTTGGGTACCGGGTGTGATATTCTGTACGAAAAGTTTGCTGCGCTGGGGTATCATCTTGTATGGATTCCGACTTACGTTTCAAGATGTGATTTCCGTCGGTGCGGCGGGATTGACCGTAGACGTGATCATTGTAGCTATCACATTGATTTTAGGGATATTCCTGGGCAGATTGATGAAGATGGATAAAGATATAACCATCCTGACCGCGATCGGTAGTTCTATCTGTGGGGCGGCAGCCGTATTAGGTGCCGAACCGGTATTAAAAAACAAGCCGTTTAAAACGGCAATCGCAGTAGCAACGGTAGTCGTATATGGTACGTGTGCAATGTTTCTATATCCAGTCTTGTATAAAATCGGATTTTTGGACTTAACACCCCAAGAGATGGGCATTTTTTCCGGAGCGACGCTTCATGAAGTTGCTCATGCCGTTGCGGCCGGGAATTCTTTAGGGCCAGAAATCGCGAATACGGCGATAATTGTAAAAATGCTTCGCGTAATTCTTTTGGCACCCGTATTGTTATTGATGGCTGTTTTAATTCCAAAAATCAGAAAGCATCAAACATCCGGCTCAGAAAAAACGAAGATTACCATACCTTGGTTCGCATTCGGTTTCCTGATCGTTATCGGGTTCAATTCGTTCGACGTACTACCGGATCAGGCCGTTGATTTTTTAAAAAATGCGGATACGTTTCTTCTGACAATGGCAATGACGGCATTGGGTGTCGAAACGAGCTTCGATAAATTCAAGCAAGCAGGACCAAAACCGTTTATCCTTGCTTTCTTATTATTTATATGGTTATTCGGAGGTGGATATGTCATTACAAAATATCTCACCCCCTTATTTAATTAGTTATTTTCTCTTTTCATCTATAAAGCGCTGCAGGATTTTCTTGTGGCGCTTTTCATCATTTACTACATCTCGCATAAGCGGAACTGACGTAGCCATAGGGGCATAAGCTTCTGCAGAACGTTGTTCCGTGACCAACATCATTTTCATAGCAAAACGGATTCCCAGTATCCGAGTCATTATTCGGAAACGTAAAGCCGGCTTATCATTTCTTTTTAATGATTGGCCCGAATATTTACGTAAAATTCCTGCATGACGACCTTCTTCCGTAGCCATTTTATTAAACGCTGCCTTAACCTCTTCATCTTTAGCAAGATTGGCAAGATACTTATAAATAACAACCGTTTCCAGCTCTCCTTTTTGTGCTTTTACGAGCTCTTTTTTTATATCTTCTCTCATCAACAATTTGTATTTTCTTGTATATTGCGCGAAAATAATCACATTTAATAAATAATATTTGTGTTTTAAATAAAGAAAACGTTCTTTATTGAATTGAAAAAATTTATCTTTGCTTTGTAGGCAGGAAAACCTATACGTAGTTAAATTTTAATATAAATTTCATTCAAAATTTTTATATCATGAATCTATCACACATCGAACATTTAGGCATCGCAGTAAAGAGCCTTGAAGAATCTATTCCTTATTATGAAGAAGTGTTAGGTCTTAAATGCTATTCTATTGAAGAAGTTCCATCTCAAAAAGTAAAAACTGCTTTTTTTAAGATCGGACAAACCAAAATCGAACTTTTAGAACCGACAGCAGAGGATTCTCCAATTGCTAAATTTATTGAAAAGAAAGGAGAAGGTGTTCACCATGTCGCTTTTGCTACAGACAATCTACCTGAAGCATTGGCTAAAGCTGAAGCCAAAGGTGTTCAGCTAATCGACAAAGCCCCACGTCCGGGAGCAGAAGGTTTGGAAATTGCATTCTTGCATCCAAAATCAACAAAAGGTGTTTTAACTGAACTATGTTTTGACCCTAATAACTAAGAAACCTGAACAACTTAACCTGTAAATACTAATCAAACACATTATGAGTAATCAGCTTGATAAGGTGAAAGAATTAATCGCGCTTAGAGAAGAAGCACGATTGGGTGGCGGAGAACGCCGAATTGAATCACAACACAAAAAAGGAAAGTATACTGCACGCGAACGTATCGCAATGTTGCTGGATGACGGCAGTTTTGAAGAAATCGATATGTTCGTTCGTCATAGAAGCACCAACTTCGGTATTGATAAAGAAAGCTATCTTGGTGATGGTATCGTAACAGGTAGCGGAACAATCGAAGGCCGTTTGGTTTATGTCTACGCACAAGATTTCACCGTTTTCGGTGGTTCTTTATCAGAAATGCTTGCTGCTAAAATCTGTAAGATTATGGATCAAGCCATGAAAATGGGTGCTCCGGTTATCGGTATCAACGATTCGGGAGGCGCGCGTATTCAAGAAGGTGTAAATGCACTTGCGGGGTATGCTGAAATCTTCCAAAGAAACATCCTTGCATCTGGAGTTATCCCTCAGATCTCCGGAATTTTCGGTCCATGTGCAGGCGGTTCTGTTTACTCTCCGGCTTTGACAGACTTCAATATCATGACAAAAGGCACATCATATATGTTCCTAACTGGTCCGAAAGTTGTTAAAACGGTTACCGGTGAAGACGTTACTCAAGAACAACTCGGGGGAGCAAGCGTACATGCGTCTAAGTCAGGTGTTGCGCATTTTGCAGTTGACACGGAAGAAGAAGGTCTTAACCTGATTCGCAAACTGATCAGCTTCATGCCTCAAAATAATATGGAAGAAGCTCCTGTCGTTCATTGCGAAGATCCTATCGATCGTTTGGATGAGGGCTTGAATGAAATAATACCAGATTCACCAAACCGTTCATACGACATGTATGAAGTGATCGGTTCGATCATTGACAACGGTGAGTTCCTTGAAGTTCATAAAGATTACGCACAAAACATCATTGTCGGTTTCGCTCGTTTCAACGGTATGTCTGTTGGTATCATTGCGAATCAGCCAAAAGTTATGGCAGGTTGTCTTGACTCTAATGCGTCAAGAAAAGCAGCTCGTTTTGTTCGTTTCTGTGATGCATTCAACATTCCATTGGTAACATTAGTAGACGTACCGGGCTTCCTTCCGGGAACAGGACAGGAATATAACGGGGTTATTCTACATGGTGCGAAACTTCTATATGCTTATGGTGAAGCTACCGTTCCGAAAGTTACAGTTACACTTCGTAAATCTTATGGTGGAGCTTATTGTGTGATGAGTTCGAAACATCTTCGTGGTGATGTTAACTATGCTTGGCCTACAGCAGAAATCGCAGTAATGGGTCCATCAGGCGCAGTTGAAATCATTTTCGCGAAAGAAGTTAATGCATCTGAAGATCCGAAAGCTACTGCAACTCAGAAGGAAGAAGAATACAGAAAAGCATTCGCAAATCCATATAATGCTGCTCGTTACGGTTATATCGACGATGTTATCGAACCTCGCAATACCCGCTTCCGCATCATTCGCGCGCTTCAGCAACTACAGACTAAGAAACTGAGCAATCCTGCAAAAAAACACGACAATTTACCTTTGTAATATCAACTAATCATGTTAAACCGCAAATTAGGATTCGTTCTCCTATTCATGTTGTTTCTTGTTCCGTCGCTGAAAGCTCAGCGTGCGACTGATCTTGTAATTAATGAAGTTCTTACGAACAATCAGACGAATTACATTGACAGTCATGGCGAACGCGGACCATGGATTGAGATCTATAATAAATCAGCATCTCCGGTGAACATAGCCGGTTGTTATCTGACAACAGATAAAGGCAACCTAAAAATGTATCCCTTCAAAAAAGGTGATTCAAGAACGATAATTCCGCCGCATCAGCGCGTGATCATCTTCTGCAATTCTAAATCTCATCACAGTCTTTATCATACGAACTTTTCGTTGAATCCCAATGCAGAAAACTATATCGCATTGGTGAGTGCTAACGGAATCGATATCATTGATGAAGTGAACGTTCCGACTCTTGGTGCAGACCAAGCATGGGGCGCATCACATGATGGAATTAAAAATGATCGCATTATTCTTGAATATCCAACTCCGGATGCTGCCAATTTCAATGATTTGGGAAGTACCAATGTAGAAAAGTTCCAATTGAACGACCCATTCGGTGTCGGTATGGCTTTGACAGCTATGATGGTTGTATTCTGTGCACTTCTCTGCTTATTTATCAGTTTCAAAATCATCGGTAAAATCGCGACGACTCTTACAAAAGCTCGTTCTCGCAAAGCAGCCGGATTACCAAAAGGAACTAAAATCGAAGAAAATGAAGTTTCTGGTGAAGTTTATGCCGCAATCGCATTGGCGCTCCAGCTTCATGAAGACGACGCACACGACTATGAGGATACAATCCTTACCATGTCGCGCGTAGAACGTCGTTATTCTCCTTGGTCATCCAAGCTTTATGGTTTACGTGAAACACCGTCAAGAAAAAGATAAATAAAAGCATTACATTATTACATAAGCATTTAATACAATGAAAGATTATAAATTCACCATCAATGGTAATATCTATAAAGTTTCTATTTCGAGCATTGATGATAATATCGCAACTGTCGAGGTAAACGGTACACCTTATCGTGTAGAGATGGATAAACCATCTAAAAAACAGATCCGTCCTCTTACTCAACCGCAAAAAGCCCCTGTAACTTCTAGTGGAGAACCAGTCGTAAATCGCCCAATCGCAGCAGGCGAACCGGGTGCCGTACGCTCTCCGCTTCCGGGAATCATTATCTCTATCGAGGTTTCCGTAGGAGATGTTGTTAAACGAGGTCAAAAAATCGCTGTTCTGGAAGCTATGAAAATGGAAAATAACATTCTTGCAGACAGAGACGGACAAGTAACTGCAGTTAAAGTAAATAAAGGAGATTCTGTTCTTGAAGGAGCAGACCTTATAATCATCGGTTAATATGGAAGGAAACTTTATTTCATTTCTGGGTGAGAACATCATGGAGTTCTTATCCTATACCGGTTATGCCAATATCACGATTGGAAATATTGTAATGATTCTTTTCGGTTTCGGGTTTATGTACCTGGCCGTTGCGAAAGAATTTGAACCAATGCTTCTTATTCCGATCGGTTTTGGTATCCTGATCGGGAATGTCCCCTTCAAAGATGCGGGACTTGAGTTGGGCATATACGAAGAGGGCTCTGTTTTAAACATACTCTATCAGGGAGTTGGAAAAGGTTGGTATCCTCCTTTGATCTTCCTGGGTATTGGGGCTATGACCGACTTCTCTTCTTTGATTGCCAATCCGAAACTAATGCTTGTCGGCGCTTCGGCTCAGTTTGGTATCTTCGGAGCTTATGCAATTGCATTGGCTTTGGGATTCACGCCAGACCAAGCGGCTTCGATCGGTATTATCGGTGGAGCGGACGGTCCGACTGCGATTTTCCTTTCATCGAAACTCGCGCCGAATCTAATGGGAGCTATCGCAATTTCTGCTTACTCCTATATGGCTTTGGTTCCGGTATTGCAACCGCCAGTAATGCGTTTGTTGACAACACATAAAGAAAGAATCATCAAAATGAAAGCACCGCGTGTGGTTTCTCAGACAGAAAAGATAATTTTCCCAATCGTGGGTATGTTATTGACCTGTTTCGTAGTACCGACCGGTCTTCCTCTTTTGGGTATGCTTTTCCTTGGTAACCTATTAAAAGAATCTGGTGTAACACGTCGTTTGGCTGATACTGCAAAAGGTCCGCTTATCGATACGATCACGATTCTTTTAGGAACAATGGTAGGAGCTTCAACTCAGGCGGATTATTTCCTTACTTGGGACTCGATTCTAATCTTCGTTATCGGTGCGATTTCATTCATTATCGCTACTGCTTCAGGAGTTTGCTTCGTGAAGATCTTCAACCTTTTCTTGAAAGACGGCAACAAAATCAATCCGCTTATCGGAAATGCCGGTGTATCTGCAGTTCCTCACTCAGCACGTATCTCTCAGAAACTCGGGTTGGAGTATGATCCAAGCAACTATTTGCTGATGCATGCGATGGGACCAAACGTAGCCGGAGTAATCGGTTCTGCTGTTGCAGCCGGTGTTCTACTCGGATTCTTGATCTAATTTCTAAGATTATTCCCGAATTCAAATATTCGAAAAAAGAGATTCTCATATGAGAATCTCTTTTTTTGTTGAATCATACCACAAAGCGTCATTTATATCTGTTATTGAAGATATAAATGACGCTTTTATTTTTATCACCATCTAAGAATTATTT
>CAMTOW010000128.1 GCA_947074245.1 uncultured Bacteroidales bacterium
GACGGCATACGAGATTCTCCGTAGTGACTGTAGTTCAGACGTGTGCGCTTCCGATCTTGTATTAACGCTCTGACCTTCTTTGTCCACGATTACTTTCGTTGGGAAACCTGCTACGGCATATTCATTAGTAATAGCAGGGTCGTTTCCGTTATAGAGATTAACCCATGGAAGCTTATTCTCGTTCACAAAACCAAACCATGTATCTTCTTTATCGCCACAATCGACACCAGGGATCACCAGGTCGTTTTTATATTTGTCATAATATTTCTTCATTTCAGGAATACCTTTCACACACCATTTGCACCATACTCCCCAAAAGTCGATTACAACATATTTTCCTTTGAAAGAAGAAAGAGAAACATTCTTACCGTCGATATCTTTCAGCGTGAAGTCCGGAGCAGGCATACCCGGAAGGACTTTAGCTTCGGCTTCTTTTTTCTGCTCTACGGATTCGAAATGCGCGATTGCACGCTGAATCAAATCTTTGAACGGCCCGTTTTTCTGTTTTTCAGACAATACGTCGATTGTCTGAGCCACGACGTCGTAGCTTCCGTAAACGCCGAACAGGTATGCAGCCAGTTCAGTATCGGGATTTGCAGAAATGTAACGGATTACGATGTCATTGATTTCGCTTGAAATCGACTCCATACGAGTATTCATAACCTCACCGATACTGTCGTTCATCAATCCGGCTTCTGACAACGACTGATATTCTTTGATCAACTCAGCTTGCTTTTTCTCCGGTGCATCCAGATCGGTAAAAGCATTCTTTTGTTTATAAAATTCAGAACCGGTTATCTGCATCTGATCTACGGTACCCGATACAGTCAGATGGTTGCCCGGAATCATAATGATGGCATTCATCGGATTGATAGCCGCCGCCGCTTCACCGACAGCCGGTTTAGCCTGGATATAGACCATCGACAAGACGGTATCTTTGATATCTACTGCGAATTTTCCGTTTTTGAGCGCTACCGTGTCGGTTTCAAGGCTTCGTTGACCCGGAATGGTCGTATAAATCAGAACGGTATCGGTTTTCACACCCGTAAGCGTTCCCTCTAGATTTGTTTTCTTCTGCTGGCATGCTCCCAACATAAAAGCACAGCCCATTAAAAAAAGAAAGGTCTTTTTCATATACATCGTATTATTAATAAGTATCTATCATATTATAACAATATTGAAAGCTTTTGTTTCGGGTATGCGGCGACTTATTTTAACTGCAACCGCTTTTTAATCCAAAACAAGGGATGTGGTCCGCAACGGTAAGAATCACTTTATTTTGACTGCATCCGCTTTTTAGTCCAAAACAAGGAGGATCTCGCCGATGCGCCTCTATTCTCAAATGCGCCTCATTATCCTATCGCAGGAATGATTATCTTTGCAGAAAACAGAGTGTCCTTGCGTTTTGTTTCAGGTCATTCCCTAACTCTTTTAATTATGCGCATCATCAGTGGTAAATACAGACGTCGCCGGTTTGACGTACCTAAAAATATAAAAGCCCGTCCGACAACCGATTTCGCACGCGAGAACCTGTTTAACGTGCTGAATAACCAGATTGATTTTGAAGATCTGAAGGCGCTTGACCTTTTCGCGGGCACGGGAGCGATCAGCTTCGAACTTCTTTCGCGCGGAGCGGCTCCGGTAATCAGCATCGAGAAGCACTCGACGCAGTTTGACTTCATCCGCAAAGTGGCGCGTGAATTAAAAGACGATAATATTCTCGCAATCAAAGGGGATGTTTTCAAATATATCGCGACATGCCGTGAGAAATTCGATTTCATCTTCGCTGATCCGCCTTATGATCTGCCGAATCTGGCTGAGATCCCTTCTTTGATTTTCAAAGCGGGACTTTTGAAAAAAGACGGACTGTTCATCCTTGAGCATTCGCGCAAGAATGATTTTTCGGATATGCCTGAATTTGATGAATTGCGCACTTACGGTAGTGTAAACTTCAGCTTCTTTACGTTGAAAGACGAAGAAGAAACCACAGAAGAGCAACCGGAGAAAACCATAGAAGCGCAACCGAAAGAAACCATTAAACCAACAGAAACGCCGTTGGAAGCAGAATAACCAGCCATAGGGATTTATCCCAATAGCGATGAAGTGATCGGCATTTACGAGGAGATCTCATACCAAGGGGTTACTCGCCAATATTGATGATTAAAGCCGGTAAGATTCCGTTGAGGAGATCCCATACCAAGGGGTTACTCGCCAATAGCTATCTCATAAAAAATCCCGTGATTCAGTTTCGATTAACCGAATCACGGGATTTGTATTTCGTATCTGATGATATCTCGTTGGGTATTCGCGGATGATGCACAAGAACAGATGCCGAAGTACCGATTAATCCATGGAGTCCAAACCAACCGGTATATCTCGAAATCAAAGCATCGGACTAAACAATCGGATTACCGATTCTAGAGCACGTTGCTTAGCCGGGCGATTTCGCCACTCGCGGGTAGAGATACGCTGCGAGTTGTGTTGATCATTCAAAAATATGTTTTTCAATTCGCGAGTTTTGGCTTTATCGTAAATAAAGGCATTCGCTTCAAAATTGTGTTCGAAGCTACGAAAATCCATATTCGCCGAACCGACCGTGCAGAACTCATCATCCACCGCGATCATCTTCGCATGAAGAAATCCCGCCTGATAGAGATAGACCTTCACCCCCGCATTGAGCATCGCCCTTACGAACGAGAAGCTTCCTACCTGCACCAGGTATGAATCGGATCGAGCCGGAAGCATCAGACGAACATCCACATTGGATAACGCAGCACTCTGAATAGCGAGCATCAACCCCTCAGTAGGCAAAAAATAGGGAGTCTGGATATAAACATATTTGCGGGCATTGGCGATCGCTTTGAATATACCCAACATGATTTCCTTCCACTCTCCGATCGGGCCACTCGTAGCAATCTGCAAACTGATATTTCCCAATGGCGGGATCGGCGGAAAATATTTGGGTTCTTTGAGCAACGTACGATCAGTAAAATACCAATCGACGCAAAAAGCGATCTGCAACCCCTGTACGCCCGGACCCTCAATACGGATCTGAGTATCGCGCCAACCGCCCCAATCGAATCCTTTGACATAACGATTGGCGATGTTCATCCCTCCGATATAACCGATTTTCCCATCGATTACGACAATCTTCCGGTGATTCCGATAATTAATCTTATTGGCAAGCGCCCGGAAGTGAACTTTCAGAAACGCGCGGGTCTGAACACCGGCCGCTTCCATCTCGGCAAAGAACTTTTTCTTTACGCTCCAACATCCCACATGATCGTAAATGACACGCACTTCAACACCTTCTTTGACTTTCTCGATCAGAAGATCCCGAATCTGATTTCCCAGATCGTCATCCTGAAAGATATAAAATTCGATGTGAAGCGTTTCTTTCGCCTGCCGGATGTCCGAAATGAGCGACTGGAACATATCGGTTCCGTTGGTAAACACGTTGACGATGTTGCCCGGATACAATTTGGCATTGCTGATATTGAAAAGCAGATTGATCTCTTGTTCGGAAGTCAGCGGCAATCCCAAATGATCGGGTTTGGTTTGCAGATGGAACGTATATTGATTAATCTTCTTCAAACTCTTTCGGGAGATCATCTTCTGCTTTCGAAAATCACGCCCGAGGAAAAAATAAAATATCAGGCCACCAATCGGGAAAAATAAAAGAACGACAATCCAAGAAATCGACTTCAAGGGATTGCGGTTCTCTGATATCACGACTACGACAGTACCTGCCACAGTAATGAAGTATATAACAAAAAAGAGATATAAGGCCCAGTCTCCGACAGCAAATCCGTCCATTATTTTTCTTCAATTTTAATTACTTATAGCTAATATAATGAAAGAATTTCAATTTTGTCGTAAAGCGCGCCTTAATAACCGATGTCGCGTCGACGATCACCACGGTTTCCCGAAGCCGGACGCCCCGTTCCGCGAATCTCTTCAGAGCCCCCCTTACCTTTACCGCCCATTGTATTAAACTGATAGGAGAACCCGATCAGAAAATAGTCGGTCAGCATATTGGTTTGGATATCCTCCATATAATTTCCCGTAATGGAACGGCGCACATTGGAGCGCTGTTGTAAAAGATCGTAGACTTTACAGAATAAAGAAGCCTGCTTATTTTTCAGAAACGACCAGTTGGCCTGCGCGTTCCAAATAAACTCCGTCCGCTGGAAAGACGCCGAGTAACCGCTATTTCCGCGATAATTGAAATCGGTACGGATGTTGATGTCTTTCGGTAAATTCACGCCGACATTGATCATCCCCCCATAGCTCTGGACGGTTTGATTGGAACGTTTGGTAAGCGAGTTGTCGGTTCGGGAAATGCTGTAATTGCCTCGCAATTCGACATCGAATTCATCGATTCGATAAGCGATATGAGCGTTCTCGGAGAAATTGACAGTTCCGGATCGGTTCTTATTACCATCGGAGAATCCGATACGACGATTGTATCCCGCCGAACTATGCGACCCGACCGTAAACTTCTTATTCGACAAAGGGGTATTGAGCATAAACATCCCGTAAACATTCCATACACCGTTTACATTGACAGGACGGGTAGTCTGCACACCGGTTTCGCGATTGTAGGTAGTTTGGTTGACGATGCTGTTCATTACCACATTCCCATTAAGCATGGCAGTAATCGATCGTTGCTTTTCGGCCAAGTAATGACTGTATCGCGCCATGAAGTAATTGTTGTAGCTCGGGTTCAGATCGAGATTTCCTTCGCGCACGATCAGCGGATTGGTGATGTTCTTCGACGGCTGCAACTGACTGATGGAGGGTTGCTGCGTTCTACCCCGGTATTGCAGGCGCAAGTTTTTGCGCTTATCCCAGAGATACGTAAAATCGAGTGCCGGACCGAAATTCAACACACTCCGACTATACGAGCGATCTTCGTCGAGATAGTTGGTCGATTTGGAATGAGAAGGATCGAGATTGACACCAATGGTGTAATTGTATTTATCGCGTACGGTACGCATATTGACACCGATGCGCTGCGTAAAGGTTACGTTTCGGAAATGGTCGCTATATAGCGAATCGAAATCGGTCTCGTACGATTCACGAATATCGGACCAGTTGTATGAATAACGTTTGGATTCGTTGATCGCCGAATTGAGGCTATAAGCGAATTGAAGAAACCGATTGTTGCCAAAGGGTTCGACATACGTGGCACGCATCCGAATCCCGTTGCGGACGGTATGCTGAGTCTGTTTTTGATGAATGGACGTATCGCGAACCGCTGTGAGATCCAAAGCCGAATCACCATAAATGGTCGAGGAGTTGGCATATGTGGTTCCGTCGGTATCCTCGCCGGTATAGGCGACGGTCAGGCTGAACTTACGTCCGGCTTTTCGGGCCGACTCACGGATAAGCGTGGCGCGCAATCCATAGTTGAACTGATCTGACTCGGTACGATTGTCACTCACCCCTTGATTGATCTGAAATCCATCCGAACCGGTCGTAATGAAATCGCTGGCATCGTTGCCCCGATTATGCGCATAACCGATGGTGGGATACATTTCGAGCCGCGTGAGCGAATCGATTTTCCATTCGATCTGGAAGTTTCCTTTCACATTGCGGTTCTTATTCCATGAATTAAACTGCTCATTATAATAGGTTGAACTATCCTGCAATAAGTTTTCGCGATCGGTATGAGTCTTGACATGCTCGTTGGCATATCCGAACAGCAAGTCACCACCGAAGCGGGAGCCGTTGGGACTAAAGAGATTAAAGTTGGAGCCGACATTGCCCGAAGTGGTAATCCCATTACCCGAACCTCCGAAGCCATCGCCCGAATAACCGACGTTGTTGGTATTATTGGCGCCCCCCAACACGGAGATCTGATTATCGCCCACGAAGCGATTGATCATCATATTTACTTTATACCGATCTTTATTGCCATAAGCAGCCGAACCGTTTCCGAACCAACCCTTCTTCATACCCGGTTTGACGGTCAGGTTGATTACTTTTTCCTCTTCGCCATCGTCCACTCCGGTTTTGCGAGCCTCTTCGCTTTTGCGGTCGATTACCTGAAGTTTGTCGATCCTTTCGGCGGTAATGTTTTTGGTAGCCACTTTGGTATCGGTACCGAAGAACTCTTTTCCATCGACTAAAATCTTATTGATCGCTTTGCCCGCCACGGTGATGTTTCCATCCGAAGCCACTTCTACGCCGGGAAGCTTTTTAAGCAATTCTTCGAGCATCGCATTTTGCTGGAGTTTATAAGCCGAGGCAGTATATTCGGTCGTATCGAGCTTGACAACTATTTCGGGAGCCTTCCCCTCCACAACAGCTTCGCCAAGGAGAAGCGATGACGGAAAGAGATAGATTTCGCCCACG
>CAMTOW010000129.1 GCA_947074245.1 uncultured Bacteroidales bacterium
ACGAGATTCTCCGGAGTGACTGGAGTTCAGACGTGTGCTCTTCCGATCTAGATTGAGGACGAATGTATCTCTTCCATCCGAGCGAGAGCGTTTGCTCTGGCATTGTGGATAACCGGCGCGATCCTGCTTTTTTCATCGATTTTCTGTTATGATTTCGCCTATTTAAACGTTCTGATCGTAAACATCTTCGCATATCTCATTTTACTGGTCTTCATTCAGCGCATGATGATCTTTCGTTTTAATAAAATCAATGAACATGAATAATCGTATCCGGGTAGAAAGAGCGGAACTCCGAATCACACAGGAGGAACTCGCCAAAATGATCGGCGTAAGCCGGCAGACGATCAACGCGATCGAAACGAACCGGTTCGTACCCTCGGCAATCATCGTTCTGAAGATTGCCCGAATCTTCAACAAGCCGGTAGAAGAGGTCTTCTCGCTGGAAGACGATGATTAAAAATCGCAAATCAACGGAATCGGATTTCAGAAAGAATCGGTAAACGAGAAATCCGGGAATCGCATTGCGGGATATAGAAAACGACAAGGGCGTTTCGGTCGAAAACCGAGACGCCCTTGCCGTTTGATCCTTAAAACCGATGTGTCGGTCGGAGTGTTTTCCTCTGGATTATGGATCGAATTGCTTCCGCGAATAGGGTAATTTGTGCTGAAATTCCGATCAAAACAAAAGAATACGTTCTTTCCTGCCTAAAAGTTGCACTATTTGTACGATTCATTTGTTAGTTGTATCGAATGTATTTTAAATTTATAGGAGTCTTTTTGCAAATGTTTTATTATCTAACGTTTTGATCTGTGAAAGACTTTATAAAACCAAAACATCATGACAAATCCTCCGTTGAGTAAATTCAAGTTTTGTCCGGCATGCGGATCGGAACATTTTGACATCAATAACGGTGCATCCAAGAAATGCGCGGACTGCGGTTTTACCTATTACTTCAATCCCCGCGCGGCGACGGTGGCGCTGATCCGGAATGAGAAAGGTGAACTGCTGGTAGCGCGCCGCGCGAAGGATCCGGCAAAAGGTACGCTCGATCTTCCGGGCGGTTTCGTCGATTCGTACGAAACGGGCGAAGAGGCCGTAGCTCGCGAAGTGAGCGAGGAGACCGGGCTGATAGCCGACTCGGTGGATTATCTGTTTTCTCTTCCCAACATCTATCCCTATTCGGGAATGGATATCCATACGCTCGATCTGTTCTTCGAATGTCAGATCCGGGATCTGAGCGGAATGCACGCTATGGACGACGTGGCCGCTCTGCAATGGATTCCGCTCGATCGGATCCGTCCGGAAGAGTTCGGATTGCAATCGATCCGGAAAGGAGTCACGATGTACGTGGAGATGCAGAAAAAGAGCTCTTATTAACTTAATAATCATAACGTAATGGACTCTTATTCGGCTCATTATTACGTTATTTTTGTATAAATAGCTTTTACACTCTAATCGTATCTTTATCTTTGTGAAAAATTAAATACAAAGACAAAATAATTAACAGACCGGATGCAATCACCACGATTTTGCATCCTCTCTTTGTACTTGAAACCGATTCAGATGAAAAAATTCCTTCTTCCATTATGCCTGCTGGCAGCTGCTAATGCGAACAGCTTTTCGTTTGCCCAGGTATCTTATACCTCACTGCAGCCTGAATCTCTTTACCAGAGCGGAAAAGAGATGTATGAAGTGAAAAATTGGGACGGATGCATCGACCGGCTGACGCGCTACAGAAAAGAATCGCGCGACACCGATCTGATTCAGGAATCCGATTATATGCTTGCGGTAGCGGCTTTCGAAAAAGGCAAGGACTATGCCGTAGAGTTGCTGACCGATTTTAAAACAAAATACCCTTGGTCGCCCCATATCCGTCAGGTGGAATTTCTGATCGGAAGCTACTATTTCCTGCATGCCGACTATGAGGAGGCGATCAGTGCCTTCGAAGACCTGGATTTCGACAAACTTCATGTGTCGGAACAACCGGTATATTTCTACCGATTGGGATACTCCTACTTGAAGACGGGCAACACGAAAGAAGCAAAACCGCTTTTCGAAGTATTGTCGCGCATGAATTCGGAATATCAGAATTCGGCGGCTTACTATCTGGCTTATCTCAACTATTACGACAAACGATATGATGAGGCGTTCGCGGCTTTCCGCGCATTGCCCTCTAACCCCGAATACGACAATACGGTACCCTACTACATCGCCCAGATCTATTTCGTCAAGAAAAACTACGATAAGGCGCTGAGCAGCGCGTTGACTCTTTTGCAACAGGGTGCGCCCGACGCGCAGCAGGAGGCGGAACTGAACCGAATCGTCGGAGAATCGTATTTCCACAAAGGAGACGAACCCAACGCGATCCGTTATCTGAAAAAATATACCGAACAAGAGGGCACACCGCTTCGCGCGACGGCCTATATCCTGGGTATCGCCGCTTATCGCAACGGCGATTATCCGACGGCGATCTCCAACCTGAGCCGTGCGGCTTCGGGCGACGACGCGATGATTCAGAACGCGTATCTGCATCTGGGACATTCGTATCTGAAAAACGGTGACGTGCGCAACGCGCGCATGGCTTTCGAAACGGCTTCGAAAAGCGATTACGACCGCTCGGTAAGAGAAGCGGCTTTGTATAACTACGGTCTGACGATCCACGAATCGTCGTATTCGCCGTTCAACGAATCGGTCGTGGTGTTCGAACAGTTCCTGAACGAATTCCCCAACTCGACTTATACCGACAAGGTGAACGATTGCCTGGCGGAAGTGTATATGACTACGCGCAATTACGATGCAGCTTTGGCTTCGATCAACAAGATCGCTCGTCCGGGCAAGCAGATCGTCGCGGCCAAACAGCGCATCCTGTTCCAACTCGGAACGCAGGCGGTAGCCAACGCGGATCTGAAAATGGCGGAAAACTACTTCACGCAGGCGATCAATATGGGATCGGTCAACAACGAGACCCGTGCCGAAGCGTATTTCTGGCGTGGCGAATGTGAATATCGCAACGGCGACTATCGCAAGGCGGTTTCCGATTTTCAGGAGTTCCTGAAACTGTCTCGCAATACCCAGGCCGAGATCTATGCGCTGGGGCGCTACAATCTGGCTTATGCTTATTTCAAACAGCAGGATTTCACGAATGCCATCAAATGGTTTGAAATGTATCTGAATATGCCGGGCGAACGGGGCAAGAACACGTATGTAGACGCTCTGAACCGCGCCGGAGATTCTCATTTCTACAAACGTCAGTTCGGAACGGCCGAAAACTATTACTCGCAGGCTTCCTCCATGTCGCCTACGGGGGGCGATTACGCATTGTTCCAGAAAGGATTCATGGCGGGACTGCAGAAGAACTACCAAGCGAAGATCCAGGCAATGGATAAGTTGATCTCCTCGTTCCCTCAATCGGATTATGTGGATGACGCGCTGCTCGAAAAAGGAAAGACATACATCATTCTGAAAAATAAACCGCAGGCGATCGAATCGTTCGAACGTCTGGTCAGACAATATCCGAATACGACCTCGGCACGCCAGGCCGGTATTCAGCTTGGTTTGATCTATTTCAACTCCAATCAGTTGGATCAGGCGATCGCTGCCTATAAACAGGTTATCAACAACTATCCGGGAAGCGAAGAGGCCCGCACGGCTGCCGAAGACCTGAAAGCGGTATACATCGAGAAGAACGACATCCCGGCGTATGCCGATTACATCAAGACATTGCACGGAAAAGTGCAATTCGCGGCCGGCGAGCAGGATTCGCTCACCTATTTGGCTACCGAAAAAGTGTTGATGCGCGGCAATAAGGACGAGAGCGTAAACGCACTGGTCAATTATCTGCAAAGCTTCTCGACCGGCGCTTTTCGTCTGAATGCCAATGTAGAACTGGCTCGTCTGTATGTGACTTCGAAAGAGCATGATCAGGCGCTTCGATACTACGATGTGATTCTTCAGGCTCCCGACAATAAATTCACCGAAGAGGCGCTGGCTCACAAAGCCGAACTCCAGTTTATGAACGGAGATACGGAAGAGGCGCTCGAAACGTTCCGTACGCTCGCGCTTCGCGCCGAACGAAAAGAGAATAAGGAAGCAGCCAAACTGGGTATCCTGCGCACGACTTCCGCGCTCGAACGCAACGACGACATCGTTCTGGCAGCCAACGAGCTGTTGGAGAACGGCAACCTGTCGCCGGAACTTCGCAACGAGGCGCTGTATAACCGGGCGAACGCGCTGATCGCGTTGGGAAAAAGCGAATATGCAGCGAAAGACCTGGAGGAGCTGGCGAAAGATACGCGCAACATCTTCGGAGCCGAAGCCAATTATCGTCTGGCTCAGTTCTATTTCGACGAAGGCAATCCGGAAAAAGCCGAAGCATCGGTTTTCGCCCTGATCGAGTCTTCTACTCCGCACCAGTACTGGTTGGCGCGCGGGTTTATCCTGCTGGCTGATATCTACATCGCTCAGAACGACCCGTTCCAGGCGAAACAGTATCTGCAGAGCTTACAAAACAACTATAAGGGGAACGATGAAATCTCGGATATGATCCGTGAGCGATTCATTAAAATCGGTGAATAATCATGAAAGGAAATACAGTTACATTATATGCCTTGGGCGCTTTGATGGTATCGTCAACTGCCGCCATGGCGCAGGAAACAGCCGCCGATTCGGTGATGAACCGTGTATTGCTGCTCGAAAAAGAGTATAATCCGACGGTGCGCGATGCCGATAAGATCAATAAACTGCCGGCGGTGGAAGCTCCGAAAACCAACAAGACTGAGATCGTTTATTCGGATCTGAGCGTTTCGGCCACTCCGGTGGCTGAAATCAATCCGCTCGCTTCGGGTGACGTACAGAACGGATACGTATTCAGCCGCAAACGCGGTTATCTGAATCTGGGATACGGTAATTACAACAACCTGAAAGGGGATCTCGGATTCCGTTTCGTGGATACCGACCGCAACATCTTCGGAATCGAATACGCCCATGCTTCTACATCGGGCAAGATCAAAGTGCCATCGACCGATGCCAAGACGAAACTGAACATGAACGATAACTACGCCAACCTGTATTATCGCTACATCGGTTCGAACCTGAATTTCAATACGAATTTCTTTTTGGACAACCGCCATAACAACTTCTACGGATATTGTTTTCCGGAAGAGCTGAACGAATTTGTAACGCTTCAGAAGAAACCGAAACAGACGCTTCAGCGTTTCGGTTTGAATCTGGGTATGGAAAGCAAGACGGATGCGGAATGGCAATTCAAAGGGGCGTTCGGCATGTCGTCGCTCAAAGAGAAATACAACGGATTGCGCGAAACGAAACTGAACGTGCTATTCGGCCTTTCTACCGTTTTGAGCGATAGTTATTGGCGATTCGCTACCGACCTGAGCGTGGATGCCTATCTGCACGATGCGCCGGAGAATCTGCCGGACTGGTCGAACACGGGCGTGTTCCGCATTGCACCGGCATTCCGCTATGATAATGAAGACGGTCTGAAAGCCACCTTGGGAATCAACGCCGACATCGCTTTCGGCAAAGGGCCGCATTTCGGCATCGCTCCGCAGATCGCTCTCGACTGGGAGTTTTCGGAAGGTTACTTCCTGTATGCGGATATGAAAGGAGGCGTAACGCCGTTCTCGCTGACCGAGCTGACTCGCGACAATCGCTTCTTCGTTCCGTACAATCAATACAAGAATCGCTATACGCCGGCCGACTTTACATTGGGGCTGCGTTCCAACAAAGTGGGCGGTTTCTGGTTCGACCTGTATGCGGGCGGAGCTTATACCAAACATGAAGCGATTTTCTACAACCGCATCAACCGTGTTGTCGTGAGCGAGTATGATGAGGAGTCCAATCAGAGAAATGACCTGTACGCGACCAACTACATGGATGCTTATACCGACAATGTGTTCGCCTGGAAAATCGGTGGACGGATCAAGTATAGCGCCGGAAAAGTATTCAACGCATCATTGCAGCTGCAAAAGAACGGATGGAACATGAAGAAGGTGGAAGATATCGACTATATGTCGAATCGCGCCGGCTTCGAAGTGAACTTGGACGCATGCTGGTATGCGACGAAACAGTTGGTGTTTGACCTCGACTACAACCTGATGACCGATCGGAAAAGTTTCGTGTCGACCAATACGTACTTGTCGGATCCGGTATGGCATGGAGTAGAGGCGGAGGAAGTGAAACTGAAAAGCATCAACGAGCTGAACGTGAAAGCGACCTGGCTGTTCAACAATACGCTTTCGGTGTTTCTGGAAGCGAATAATCTGCTATTCTGTAAATACGATCTATATTACGGTATGCCGGCCCAGGGCTTTAACTTCATGGGCGGT
>CAMTOW010000130.1 GCA_947074245.1 uncultured Bacteroidales bacterium
TAATCTAAAATACAAAACTATTAGTCTTTTTTTTTCAAACTATTAATTCTTTTTGCTGAGTTCGGTCTGTTTTTTTTCTTTGTACCTTCCTATCTGTTTTATAATGGCGTCAACTGCCAGTACGACAGCCTCCTCAAACGTATCGCTCTGCTTGGATGCAAACAGCTCACCTTCCGGAACCAGTAGTTTCAAACTCGCTTCTTTATTGGTTTTCTCTTCCGATTTTACCAACCGCAAAGTTACCTCTGCCGCAACACCACTTTCAACATATTGATCCAGCTTACCTACTTTCTTATTGATGAATTCAATAAGCTGTGTCGATGCGTCGAAATGCAAAGATTGAATGTTAACTTCCATATTAACCTCCTTTTTCTTTATGAGCCCTTGGATGGGCTTGTTTATAATTCTTCATGATCTCCAAAGAAGACACGTGCGTGTAAACTTCCGTGGATGATAAGGTACTATGTCCGAGCAACGCCTTGACGGCCGAAAGGTCGGCCCCGTTTGCCATCATCGACGTAGCGAAAGTATGGCGTAATACATGGGGGCTTTTCTTCGACAACGAAGACACGATCGAAAGATACCTCTTTACTATCTTATAAACCAATGAGGGGTATAAAGGTTCGCCGTTATCCCGAACAAAAAAAGCGGGCAATACTCTTCCCACTTCCCGGCCGCGAACTTCGAGGTATGCTTTCATCAAGTCTCTCAACTCCTCACCAAAAGGAATCAGGCGTTGTTTATCACCCTTTCCCGTCACCTTGATAAGAGAGTTAAAAAAATCCACGTCGTTATCCTCCAAGCCAATCAGTTCGGCGCGGCGCATTCCGGTCGAATAAAACATCAACAGGATCAGCCGATCGCGAACGCCGTTGAAATCATCTCCGAATTCCACATCGTCGATCAGACAATCCATCTGATCTTCGCGAACGAATACGGGCAATTTCTTTCCGGCTTTAGGCAATGAAATCAAACAAAGCGGACTTTCCGTTATCTTTCCTTCTTTCTTAAGATACTTAAAGAACGAACGCAACGCGCTCAACTTTCGCTTTACCGAACTGACGGCAATTCCGTCGCTTGACAGCGCCACCATCCAGTTTCGAACGATATCCCGGTCGACGATCGTCGGATCGAACGAGCCGGTCTCACGCTCTACGAAATCTCTAAACTGCTTAAGATCATTTTCGTACGAGATTACAGTATGAGAAGAATAATTCTTCTCATACCGGATATATCGCATAAATGATTCAACCATCATAAAGAACGTTGCATGTACGTAATACAACTAATTTAGAAAAAAGAATCCAATCTTCCAATCAAACGACTGGAATTTTATTAATCTTTGTTTTCCTGAAGGTGCTGAACGTAGATTGCACGTTCTTTCTTAACGCGATTCGAACCAGATGGCTTGATAAACGCCTGACGTCTGCGCAATTCTTTGATTACACCTGTTTTCTCAAATTTTCTTTTGAATTTTTTCAAAGACTTTTCAATGTTTTCGCCTTCTTTTACTGGAACTACGATCATAACTTTATAGTATTAAATAATTTTTCTGTGCGTAAAAAACGATGCAAAATTAGAATTTTGTTTCTTGATACGCAACTGTTTCGCTTAATATTTCGAAAAACGGATTTTAATAAACCTAAATCAATCACCGTTTTGACTCTTCCGGGCGCCTCCGACAAGCTCTTTTCAACCCTTTTATACACTTTTACGCCAATTTGCGCCCTCCTGGTTCTTGCCCCTTTATTCGGATTCGCTACCACACGGCATCCTCCTTTCCTCAAAACTCAGGCAGGAATAGGCTTGGCGCCTATGCGCTTTCGAAAATTTAAATAACTTTGCTATTCTAACATAACACCTTACAATTGCTTATGACACACACAATTCAGGATCGCCTGCAGATGCTGCGCAAACTTATGAGCGATCAGAAAATCGACGCTTTCATCATACCGGGCACCGACCCTCACATGAGCGAGTATATCGCCGATCATTGGAAATGCCGCGAATGGATCAGCGGATTCAACGGTTCGGCCGGAACCGTGGTCGTTACCGCTTCCGACGCCGGTCTGTGGACCGACTCCCGTTATTTCCTTCAGGCCGACATGCAGTTGGCCGATACAGGCATCCGTTTGTTTCGCGACGGTCTGCCCGAAACTCCGTCGATCAACGACTATCTGATCGGAGCGCTTCCTGCCGGAGCGACCGTTGCCGTAGACGGATCGTTGTTCTCGATCAATGCCGCTGCCGATCTGCGCAACCGCTTTACGGCGGCAGGGCTTAACTTCACCTCCTCGTTCGCGCCGTTTGATGCGATTTGGAGCGATCGCCCCGCGATCCCCGATCATGCGATTTACGAATATCCCGAAGAGCGCGCCGGCGAATCGGTACACTCCAAACGCGAACGCATCCTTGCCGAACTCAACAAAGAAAACGCCAATGCTCTTTTGCTTACCGCGCTCGACGACATCGCCTGGACTCTCAACATCCGCGGCACCGACGTAGAATGCAATCCGGTTGCGATCTGCTATGCGTTTCTTTCTGCCAAAGAAAACATCATCTTCATCGATAAAGAGAAACTCACCGAAGAAACGCGCATGCACTTCGATGCCTGCAACGTGCTTACGGCAAGCTACGACAAACTGGCGGACTTCCTCGGGCAGCTTCCTGCCGAATACCACGTATTGGTAGATCCCGCCAAAGTAAATCAGGCTCTGTATGAAGCCATGTCGGGCGAATGCACCAAGGTGTGCAAAACCTCTCCGGTCGCACTTCTTAAAGCGATCAAAAACGAAACGCAGATCGAAGGGTTCCGCTCGGCTCTAATCAAAGACGGTATCGCGCTGACCCGCTTCTTCCGTTGGCTCGAACAACAGATCCCGCAGGGCGACGTGACCGAACGGGGCATTGCCGAAAAACTGACTCACTTCCGCGAAGAGCAGGAAGGTTTCATGGGCGAAAGCTTCGGTACGATCGCAGGATTTCGCGAGCATGGCGCCATCGTCCACTACAACGCGACTCCCGAATCAAACGCGACCATCTCGGGCGACGGCTTCCTTTTGATCGACTCGGGCGGCCAATACCTCGACGGCACGACCGATATCACCCGTACGATCATCCTGGGTACGCCTACCGAACGTCAGAAACGCGATTTCACACTCGTATTGAAAGGCCACATCAGCCTGGCGATGACGCACTACCCGAAAGGCACCCGCGGCGATCAGCTCGACGTATTGGCGCGTCAGGCGCTATGGAATCTGCACATGAACTACCTACACGGTACAGGACACGGCATCGGCCACTTCCTGAACGTTCATGAAGGTCCGCAGAGCATCCGCATGAACCACAATCCCGTTACGCTTCAGCCGGGGATGATCACATCCAACGAACCCGGTCTGTATATCGCGGGCGAATACGGTATCCGCCACGAAAATCTGGTGCTTACCGCCGAAGCCGGCTCCTCTCCTTTCGGAGATTTCTATAAATTCGAAACGCTGACCCTCTTCCCGTTCGATCACAACGGCATCGACAAGGCGTTGCTTACCGACGAGGAGACCCGTTGGCTCAACGACTACCATCGTCAGGTGTACGACAAACTCGCGACACATCTGAACGACGACGAGAAAGAGTGGCTGGCGGCTAAAACCCAAGCAATCTAATACGACATGGCACTTATCAAATCGGTTCGGGGATTTACTCCGATCATTGGCAAAGAATGTTTTCTTGCCGACAACGCTACGATCATCGGCGACACCGTCATCGGCGATCAGTGTAGCATCTGGTTCAACACAGTGATCCGCGGCGACGTCAATTCGATCAAGATCGGCAACCGCGTCAACATTCAAGACGGTACCGTCTTGCACACCCTGTATCAGAAATCGACGATTGAGATCGGCAACGATGTTTCGATCGGTCACAACGTAACGATCCACGGATCGAAGATTCACGACGGAGCCCTGATCGGGATGAACGCCGTGGTGATGGACGACGCCATCGTAGGCGAAGGCGCCATCGTAGCGGCCGGATCGGTGGTTCTGAGCAAGACGGTGATCGAACCCGGTTCGATCTATGCAGGATGCCCTGCCCGCTTCGTAAAGAAAGTGGATCCGGAACAGGCGAAAGAGATCAATCAAAAGATCGCGACCAACTACCTGATGTATTCGAAATGGTATACCGAAGAAGACATCATCGATAGCGTAGAATAACAGGCATATCGAATCGGCTCTGCCTGATCATCTTCGGAATCACATCAGGCGCAGGCGACGGGTTAAAACAGCATGGTCTGCAAGAAAAGACAAGCTGCCGATTTATGCAGATCCCCCCTTCGGGTTATCAAATCTCAAATTCCGATATAAAAAAAGGAGTTTCCTGCATGGAAACTCCTTTTTTTATGCCTGCCTCCGAATCGTTCTCTTCGGGATAAACGTGTGTTAGATGCCGTTTAAACGAACGTTCGCAAGGGAGTTACAAGTCATTTACTCGCGTGCGAACACGGATCGATTAGGTAGGTTTTATAAAACGGATGGCATCATAACGTAAAATGCTCAACCGTGATTTGTTCATTGAGGAAAAGCGAACCGAAGTCGGCGAACTTCTCTTGCGACTCGGTGGTCAGGAAGCGACAGGCTCCGCCTTGTGTCAGACGAGTCTCCATCTCTGGATGACGCGTCAGATAATCCGACAAACTCTCCGCCACCAGATCCCCTTGCGCGACGATACGCACCGAATCGGGCAAAGAAGCCCGGATCTTATTCTCCAAAACCGGGTAATGGGTGCATCCCAATATCACCGTATCGATCAGTGGATCGGCTTCCATCAACCGATCGGCATGCTTGCGGACAAAGTAGTCGGCACCGTCGCCGTCGGCCTCTCCGTTTTCAACCAATGAGACCCACATCGGGCACGCTTCTCCGGTCACACTCAGCGAAGGGTCGAGTTTGTGGAGTTCGATTGGATAGGATTCGGATCGGATCGTTCCCGCCGTGGCAAAAACTCCGATATGCCCCGTATTACTCATCGCGGCTACCTGCTCGACCGTAGGACGGATCACGCCCAACACGCGCCGCGTCGGATCGAGTTTCGGTAAGTCGAGTTGCTGGATAGAACGAAGCGCCTTGGCTGACGCCGTATTGCAGGCGAGAATCACCAGCGGACACCCCATATCAAACAGGGCCTTCACCGCCTCAAGCGTAAACTCATAGACCACCTCGAACGAGCGGGTTCCGTAGGGAGCACGCGCGTTGTCGCCCAAATACACATAGTCGTATTGAGGCAGTCTTTTCCGGATTTTATCGAGGATAGTCAATCCGCCGTAGCCCGAGTCGAACACGCCGATCGGTCCGCAGCCATTCTTAGGGTTTTCGTTCATCTTGCAATGCGTTGTTAATTTGTGCAATCGAATAAGACATTCAAAAGTAAGCATAAAAAAAGCGGCCGCATAAACTGCGACCGCTTTAAATATTTTTCAATATGAATTATTTCAATCCCATTTTCGCTTTAACCAATGGCAAAACGTCTTCTGTTGTTGTTGGAGAGAAATACAATACTGTCATGTTATCCAAGTCAAGGATGTAAGTAAAGTTATTTTCCTGACCAACTTCCTGAATCGCTTTCGCGATTTTTTCCATCACCGGCTGGAATTTAGCCTGCTGTTGCTGTTGGAAATCCTGAGAAGCTACCTGACGGAAGTTCTGGATACGCTGTTCCAGTTCGCCAATCTCCTGAGCTCTTCTCTGACGGATTGTCTCAGGCAATGTATCTTGACCACCTACAAGGTCTGACACCTTGCGCTGGTACTCTTCACCTAATTTCTGAAGTTCACTTTCATAACGGGTATTCAGTGCTTCAAGGTCTTTCTGAATCGTTGCCTTCTCCGGCATCGCATCGAAAATAGCTGTTGAGCTAACTACACCAAATTTAAAATTCTGAGCGAATGTAGCCAGTGGCAACAAACACCATACGAAAACAACTAGTTTTTTGAACATAATATTCTGTTTGATTTAATTTTATTTTTATAACAGTCTGGAGCCACAAAAATAGACATTTATTTTGAATATCCTAATTTTACAAGCACATCATTGCTGATGTCGATACGCGGCGAAGCGTAGATGATATTTTGGGAACTCGCGCGATCCATTACCATCATATAACCCTTTTCATCGGCAATCTGTTTAACCGCATTGTAAATATCGTCTTGAATCGGCGCGATAAGTGCTTCGCGTTTCTTGTAGAGTTCGCCTTCCGGACCGAAATACGTGCGACGCTGATCCTGCACCTCTTTCTCCTTATTTACGATCTCTTCCTCTTGCATGCGTTTCA
>CAMTOW010000131.1 GCA_947074245.1 uncultured Bacteroidales bacterium
AAAAGACGATTGGTATGACTAAACAGATTAACGCATCTTTTCATTCCGTTCGGGATAAAATAAAAAAAGAATCACTCCGAGAGCCGAAGCTCCGGGAGTGATTCTTTTTTTATGGAAGGATGCGTTTTTTTACATAGAACGTTTGGCGTCGTGCCCTTCGTAATAATTGATAAACGAGTTGTTTACCAATCGGTTTCCGCCCGGAGTCGGATAATCTCCGGTGAAATACCAGTCGCCTTTGTTGTCCGGACAAGCATCGTGCAAACCTTCGATCGTCTGATAGATGATCTCCACTTCGGCCTTCGTTTTGGAAGGAGTCAGCATTTGTGCGATTTTCGCCGAAATCTGTTCCGGTGTAAACGGTTCGTAGATCTCTTTGACATGGTTGACGATCTGTTCTTTCGGCAGATTCTGCTGCGCTTTCGATTTGCGATACACCTCATCAATGATGTGGCGTTTGTTGTTTTCTTTCAACAATTCGATCGCCGCTTTGAAAGCGATGAATTCGCCCATACGAGACATATCGATTCCGTAGCAGTCCGGATAGCGGATCTGAGGAGAAGACGATACGATGATGATCTTCTTCGGATTAAGCGTGTCGAGGATCTTGATGATACTTTGGCGCAAAGTAGTTCCGCGTACGATCGAGTCGTCGATCACGACCAGATTGTCGGTGCCTGCATGAATCGTACCGTAGGTTACGTCATAAACATGGGCCGCCAGGTCGTTTCGGCTGTTGCCCTCCGCGATGAAGGTACGCAGCTTGATATCTTTGATGGCGATCTTTTCAGAACGCACTTTTTTATCCAGAATTTCCTGAAGTTCCTCTTTGGTCAGTTCCGCGCCTTTGGCAAGAATCAGTTCCTGTTTCTTATCGTCCATCGCTTTGTCCAAACCTTCTAGCATACCGTAATAAGCTACTTCGGCCGTGTTGGGGATGAATGAGAATACAGAGTTATCCAAATCGTGGTTTACCGATTTCAAGATCGCAGGCACTAGGTTGTATCCCAAGCGTTTGCGCTCTTTGTAGATATCCTGATCGCTGCCTCGTGAGAAATAGATTCGCTCGAACGAGCATTTCTTCACCTCTCTCGGAGCGTTGATCTGAGCCAGATGCATCTCACCTTTCTTATTGATGATGATTCCCTGTCCCGGTTCAAGCTCTTTGATCGTATCGTAGGATACGCCAAGCGCGGTCTGGATAACCGGACGTTCAGAAGCGATCACGACAATCTCGTCATCGGCATACCAAAACGCCGGACGGATTCCCCACGGATCACGGAACGTAAAACAATCCCCGCTTCCGATCATACCGCTAATCACATAACCGCCATCCCACATCGGGCTTGCCGTGCGAAGCACGTTCTCGATGTTGATCTGATCTTCGATTGCCATCGTGATGTCCATTCCGGCAAGTCCCTCTTCTTTCGATTGCTGGAACAGACGTTCCACTTCTCGGTCGAGACGATGTCCGACTTGCTCCAACATAATATACGTATCGGCATATTTACGCGGATGTTGTCCCTGAAGAGTGATTTGGTGAAAAATTTCGTCGACGTTGGTCAGATTGAAGTTACCGCAAAGGGTCAGGTTTTTGGCGCGCCAGTTGTTGCGGCGGATAAATGGATGTACGTAAGCGAGGCCGGAGCGGCCTGTCGTACTATAGCGAAGATGCCCCATGTAGATCTCTCCGGCAAAAGGAAGTACCGTTTTGGCATAGGTTGCATCACGAAGTGTGGCAGGATCTAAATCTTTGTAGTTTTCATGTACAGCAGCAAATATATCGGTTATCGCGCCGGAGCCCATGGCCCGCTGACGGAAAAGATATTCTTCGCCGGGATGAGCCTCCATCTTAAGACAAGCCAGACCTGCGCCCTCCTGTCCGCGATTGTGCTGTTTTTCCATCAGAAGATAGAGCTTATTCAGCCCATACATCCAGGTTCCATACTTTTCCTGATAATATTCAAGCGGTTTTAATAATCGCACCATTGCGACTCCGCATTCATGTTTCAACTGTTCCATTTAATTATCAAATATTCAGTTAGCACTTCAAACTGATTTTTGCAGGGACAAAGATAGTCTAAAAACGCAGACTGAATTGGTGAAATGTTACTAAAAACTTTTTTTTGAATGGTAAAAATTCGTTTTGATTACAGAAAGTCATCGAATCTGTTTTTTCAAAGCAATCTGCGTGAGCACGGATTCTCCTGTTTTGAGCACTTCCGCTTCTCGCCATTATTCATAAAAAAACTCCCTTTCACCTTTTCCGATATCGCAATATCGGAAAAAGCAAAGGGAGCACACATATAAAAGCTCTTTATGGTTCTGATCAGAATCGTACTTTCAATCCGCCGAACGCAAGGCATCCCGGCATCGGATAATTATAATTGATCATATATTTTTGATTCAGGATATTGTCGATCAAAGCAAACACCTCGATACCCTTGGCCGGATAATAAGAGATCTTGGCATTGAGCAACGTATAGTTTTGGTTTTTCACATCAGGAGCCACATACAGGCCGCCGATGGTTTTGACCTGCACATCCAGTCGGATCTGTTTGATCGGCAGATAGTCTACTCCGAAGAAAAACTGATTCTTGGGTGCGCCCGTCAGTTTCTTGATATCGGTGTGCATATAGCTATAAGTTGAATTGACTCCCAGATTCGGCAGAATATGATAAGCGGCCGCCACTTCAATCCCTTTGTTTTTGAACTTACCGGTATTTTCGTTGACCGGATGCCCCAGTTCGGGGTGGAACACGGTCTGGATCAGATCCTTTCCGCGCGAAATATACCCGGTCAGTTCCAGACGCAGATTCTTATTCAACAGATATTGGGTGATGCTCGCCTCGTAATTCATCATCGACTCCGGATTCAGATCCGGATTGGCCGGTTTATACAGATACAGTTCGCGGAACGAAGGGTTACGATATCCTTTCGCAACCGATCCTTTCAGGATGGTATTCATTTTCGGGAACAACGTGATTCCCCCCTGCGGGATCCAACTGTTGCCGAACTTCTCATTGATCACGAAACGCAATCCGGCATTCAGCGTGATCAGATCCCACAAGATATCTTGCGAGGCCACCAGGTAAGGAGCCGTTTCGTTGATATGTTTCTTTTTCAGAGTCGATATATTTCCGGGCGATTGCGTCATCCCGCCCGATTTCTTGATTTCGCCCGTATAATGGGTAAAATCCAGCCCCGCCGTGATGTTATTGCCTTGCGCCAACGAAAAAGACTGATAGGCGATGATGCCCAGATGATCGTCTACCGAATGAAACGCTTTGGGGTCATAGATAAAATGATTGCCATAACTATAGAAGAACTTCACCGTACCGGTAGTCTTATCGTAAACGTTGTTGACATTCGCCGAAACGGCCCCGCGTATGATATTCTGTTTGTATGGTTCTTTATTCTCTTCGCTGATGTATGTAGGGTCGTGTCCGCTGAATTTGGTCAGATTATAATCCACCGTCGCGTTCCAATGCTTCGAAAAGTCATATCCCGCTTTCACGAAACCGCTTCCCTGCTCGAAATCGAAATATTCGGACGTACCGTCGGTGCGATCATAGTTGAGCGCAACCATCGAATGAAACTTCCCGTATCTCACCATGTTGGTGAATCCGAATTTGGCCGTATTATACGAGCCGTATTGTGCCGAAAGCGATGTATGCACGCCCTCTTGGGTCGCATTCTTGGTGATGACGTTTATCGCGCCGCCCATCGCATTGGATCCGTACAGAACCGATGCCGGGCCGCGGATCACCTCTACCTTCTCTACATATTCGGTCGCGTAGGCATCCCCCACGTGATGAGAAAAGATTCCGGCGAATTGAGGCTGACCGTCAACCATCATCAGGATCTGACTCGTTGGCGAACCGCCCACCCCGCGCACCTTGATGGCACCCGAGCCTCCGGTCGAAACACCGAATCCGGTGATTCCGCGTTCGGTAACAAACAGGCTGGGCACACGCCCGGATAGCACGCTGAGCAATTTGCTTTCGCCGCTCTCCTCAATCTGTTCGTTCGAAACGATACTGATACTATAAGGTAATTGATTTCGGGATGTCGCCAGATTGGTACCGGTGATCACGATGTCTTGAATCTGCTGAACGCTATCGGTGCGGTAGCCGGCCGATCTTGATTCGGGCGTTTGAGCGAAAGCCACACAGCTGCCAGCCAGAGTAATCGCCAAAACGGTCTGTCTTGTTTTCATAGGAGGATGAATTAATAGTCGGATTTAGTCAATGATCCGGAAGTAAATCGAACCTTTCTGCCGAAAAACGCCCTCTTTATTCCAGATTGATTAGTGGTTTTGAACATCAATTAAGTCATAAAACGTTACTTGGTCTTAAATTGAGTGTTATCCAATAAACAATTGTGCACTTTATTTTGTTTTAGTAACACGATTATACGAACAATTATTGTCATCATCAATCAGATAAAACTATGGACGCAACCGTAAAACTTTACTCGTACTCCTTACGTCAACAAAAAACGTATCTAATCGCACTGACCTTTGTCGTAGCGAATCTGGCTTTACCTCAACTGTGTCATCTCTTGCACATGGGCGGCCCGATCTTTTTACCCCTGTTTTTCCTGACGCTGATCGCAGCGTATAAATACGGACTGTCGGTAGGGCTTCTTACCGCAATCCTCTCTCCTCTTACAAACTGGATGCTCTTCGGAATGCCTCCCGCGCCGATTTTGCCCGAAATGATCATGAAATCGATCCTTTTCGCGATGGCGGCATCTTTTTTGGCAGCGAAAAGCCGTAAGGTTTCTTTCGTATGTATCCTCGGAGCCATCTTGTTTTATCAAACTACGGGAACGCTGATCGAATGGGCGGCCGGAGCAGACATCTCCGTTTTGCTATCGTCTCTTCGCATTGCGATTCCGGGATTGCTCATTCAGCTTTTCGGAGGATACCTGGTGCTGAAAGCGCTTAGCCGTTTTTGATTTTCATTTTGTTGTATTTGATATGATTAGAACTGGAACTATTGACCTTTTGTCTTTAGTTCCTTTTTTATGAATTTCATTACGGCACTTTACTCCACAAAAAAAATTCAAACCATAAATCTGCTAATAACGTATGAAAACTGACAAGACTTCGCAAAAATCTTTTTTTGACGAAAAAGCTTCGGTCTGGGATGTGATCAATAAACCCGAACCCCTCAAAATCGAATATCTGCTTGGCAAGCTTTCTTTCGGTGATTCGGATTCGATTCTGGACGTAGGCACCGGTACGGGAATTCTGATTCCGTTTTTACGTGAGAAATCACCGAACGGATCAATTCTGGCAGTCGATTTTTCCGAAGGAATGATCGAACAGGCTAAAAAAAAATACGGCGACCTGCCCAAGGTTCGTTTCGAGGTGATGGACGTAGAGAGCGACCCGATCGACGCTACGTTCGATAAGATCATCCTTTTTTCGATGTTTCCGCACCTGGAGCATAAAGTGGATACCATATCCAGGCTGGTTGCGCAGCTTAATCCCGACGGTCGCTTGATGATCGCTCACGATCAAGGCCGCGAATTTCTCAACAACCTACACCGAAACATCGACGAAAAGGTGGAAAATTCGCGCCTCATCCCCGTAGAAGATCAGAAGAAACAATTTGAACGTGCGGGAATCGTTGTCGAAAACTGTTTTGAAAGCGACAGCTATTATTATATGATCTTGAAAAAGAAAGAAGACGACCGGGTTTCGTAACGAAGGATCCGACCCGATCGATATCCAGACGAACGGAAGACACCCGAAACACATCCAGATCTACCTGATCATTCATATAGATCGGCAGCCCGTAATAACTGATTATGGGGCTGCCGATTTTATTTTTTCTACCTGCAAAGAATAAGTCTTGTGCCTGATAAGAGCTCGTTCGGTGCCGTATAAACGATCGTTAGACGGCGTATTAACGTGTGTTTACTCGCCGTCTAACGAGCATTTCATCGCGTAGAAACGAGCCTTGACCAGTCGCCCTTTTAGAAATTATCCAGCACAAAAAATGATTTTAACAATAACACTTCGCGATGAAACGGCTTATTGGGTACGATATCCATCACGACAAAAAACCGTGTAGAAAGATTCGCAATGCTGTTTCGCCGTGCGGCAATCTCCTTATACAGCCATCCGAATTGAAAACCAAAAAGAACGACAAAGCCCCGGCGCGGTTCGAAATGAACTGCACCGGGGCTTGATTTATCGATATGGGAAACGACTTTGCGCCGATTCCGGGATCGTAAAAGTAAAATATCTGTCCGATCAGGCAGATCGGCAAAAGGCCGGGATCGTTAC
>CAMTOW010000132.1 GCA_947074245.1 uncultured Bacteroidales bacterium
TGACATGTAAGTTAAGAATACGTACTATATTCACTTCGTAGAGGATGGTTTTCCCATACAGAGTGTTTTCATTTGTTGTTTCTACTTTCTTATAGACGTTGATTCCGTTGAACCTGTTCATGGTCGAATTTCGATAGATCGGATTCTGAGTCACTTTCACTACATCCGTTTTGTTCTCAGCCAAAGGAATTCTTTCGATCGGATCGACCTGTGTTTCCGTTCGGTTCAAATCCGGATAGGCTTTGAGGCCGACCGATATATTCCAGTTGCCGTAGATGCCCTTGTCTTGTAGCGTAGTCCACGAGATCCCATCCGCCGAATACAGATTTCCTTTACCATTTACTTCCGGACCTTCATCAAAACCTAGCGGATAAGAGATCGAATTATGCTCTGCATAAAGAGCGATCCTCATTTTCTTACCGGAAGGTACTTTATAAGGCGTTTTCAATGAAACCGTGTTGAAAGCGAACTGACGCACGGAAGGTACATATTGTTGATAAACCAATCGGTTATTCTCATAAATCAAGACGAACAACGCATCAGGCGGATATTGGATATAGAACTCTATATCGGATACGGAGAGTGATTGATAATTGACCAGATCATCTTCCGTCCATTCTACACCCGCATAATAAGCGCCACCATCGCTGACACCGATCGCATCCACATTTTTACCAGAGTGCCATTTCAGATAGATCTGATCGCACAGTGCCGGAGCGCTCCAATCCAAACGGATGTCCGAATCAATTTTCGTCAACGATAAATTCGCCGGAGCTTCACAAGACAGCGTGTAGTTGAGGTTGAAAAGCAACGGAGATTCCGTTTCCAGGATACAACCGTTCTCACCGTACATCCTTAATTGATATTCATAATTACCCGGAAGCAGATTGCAGTCGGTAAACGAAATACCATCAATCGGACGATCGTTTAATTGAACCTGATCGCGGATGATATCGAATGCGTAAATCTGATTGTCGGGAACTGACGATCGAATGTAAATCTGATCGATCAATTGCGGTGTCTTGCCGTCACCTTCATGAGCGATCGCAATGTAGCGAACGGACGGTTGGATTTCATATCTGTGTTTATCCCATGCTTCGGAGGTTTTTATCTCTTGCAAAAGAATAAAGTCAGTTACGCTATTTCCGGAATAAGACACATACACATTGAGTGAGCCTGCTCCGAGTCGATCGAATAAATTCGCCGCAGAGAATCCAAAAATGAACGGATCGGAATAGTTTAGCTCCGGTGAGATCAGATAATGCTGGGTCTGACCGTCTACAGCAGGCATCGAGATGAGAGCCTGCGAACCGGCCAATGCCTGATTGGTCATTTCCGGTACCGTATGCAGCGGATTGTAATAACGCCAAGCACCCGGTTTGCCGATATTCGGGAAGGTATAATCATCAAGCAGTATGGTATTGGAACGGGTATAATCCTGATTGTTCCACTCTGATCCGGTGAAAAGTTCAAACGGACTGCCATTTTCCAGATCCGCACGGATATCCGATCCGGCAGCTACATAATCCGCAATGGAGATGATCGCATTATATGGCGATGTGGAAGGATAAACCTTCGCTTCGTAATGCAGACTGCAATCCTCTTGAGAGGTAATCGTAAAGTTTAATTTTCCGGATGGATCGGAATTCGAATCATCCAGGTACACGCTTTGAATCTGATATTCATAATTTCCGGCCGGTAACTCCTTGTCTGTGAAGTAACGATTGGTAACAGGTACGTCGGTAATCTGTTCGCCATTTCGGAAAATGTGATAACCCGATAAGACCGGATTGCGTTCCAATTCGAATAAAGCGATCGTGTTTTTAGGCGAAGCCTGCATGATCGCCGCCAAATAGACGATACCTTCTTCGGACGTAAAGATGGTCAGACCACCCGCGGCTGAAGATTGTGCACTCACTAATAACGGATAGTCACTCAGATCCAATTCTGTAATCTTATTTCGAGAATTCAAATCATACGTGCATAGGAATACACCGTTATAATCTTTCTGTTCGAAAGCATAGATTCGATTGTTGTGATAAGCCGTTCCGAACGCTTTATCGAATGCCGGACCGGATCCGATCTTGGCTCCTTTCTTCGTGATGAAGATGCTACTTGTCCAGTCGCCCGTTTCGAATCCTCCGTTTCCGTTATCCAACTGTGGAATGTAGGTCGTATGACGAATAATTTCGGATACGGAGTATTTCGCAATCAGTTTGCGTTCTGTAAAGTCGAGTTGATAAAGAGTCGATTCATTTGCGCCTCCGTAGAAGTAGGTACCGTCGAACGTGATATCACGAATCTTATCCACACCGGAAATTACAAATGACTCGATAAAATCTCCCGTCAAGCTGTATTTATTGAATTTTCCCGCAGCGAGAAGCGAGGACGTATACAGATACGTACCGTCAGAGGCAATACCGCTTTCTCCCGATTCATGCGTAGTTCGGTCGAAAATGAAGATCGGATTTTCATTGCCGATTTGAGCATTCTCATTCGGCAAAGGTAAACTTGCGATCGGCGCATCGGTATTTACCGAATATCCCCAACGAAGGTTGATGTTTCGATTGTACGATACGTTCCCTTCTACCGGTTGCGGTGCCAGACGATCCCCGATTGGGAATATGCGTGCTGAAACGGTTCCACTCTTATAAGATTCTTTTTCGTTATATACCGCCGAGATCGCGTATTGATAATATCCCTCTTGCTGAGGCATATCTTCGAAGAACGTATTCTGAACCGGATCGGAATTAATCTTTTCGCCATCGCGATATAAGTTGTAACCCAACAGTTCGGGATTCTGCATATCTTCATTCGGAGAAAGCGTAAAGGCGATTGCGAAATTGCCTTCGACGGATCCCTGATCGGTTATCAAACTCCAGTTCTTCCCATCTTCGGAGAAAAGATTGCCTTTGCGGTATTTCGATGGTTTCGTATCCATCGCCAACGGTCTGAATCCAGCCTCATGAACGATTCGGAGCGCGATCATATAATCGCTTCCCGGTTCTACATAAATCGATTTGTTCAAAGGTACTGACATCATTTCACCGTATTTCAGGTTTTCGCTTGCAATCGCCTGCGAATGGATGTTGCGACCATCCTGATATACCTGAACATGGATGTTGTTGACATACTCCTGAAGTTGAAGTTGAATGGAGTCAATCCGCATGTTTTCATAATACTGCAAGTCATCTTTATCCCAAAGTGCTGCGACAAAGAATAATCCACCTGTGGATTTTCCGAGCGATTCCGTTTGTTCGAAGCTATACCAACTCAGGCGATGTTTCTCCTGAAGGAGCGCGTAAGGGCTATCCCATGATAAACGAACCGTCGTGTTCTTTTCGACAGAAGCATCCGTATTAAACGGAGCATAGCAACGTAGTCCGATTCGAATATCCACTTCTGTATCATCGGAGGACTGAGATACGTTCGACCCGTAAAGAGCCTGAACCGAATACTTGTAATTGCCTCTCAATAGATTCGTATCGTTAAACGAAGTTTCGGAGATATTTTCCGGAGTAATGAGTTCGTCATTGCGATAAACCCGATATCCGGTCGGTGCATTTTCCGAATCTCCACAAGCCCATTGAAGAGCAACCGTATGGTTGTCGATCAAATCGGCATTCAGATTCACCGGACGTGGATAATCTGCTTTTTGCGTTACCGAATAAGACGCGATCAAAGTCTGCTGATCCAATTGTGGAATCGTATAAAGATCCATCTGTGAACTCACTTGATCTCCCAATGATGCATTTAGGGCATCCATTCGGATCTGAATATCAGTGGATTCTCCCGGATTCAAAGTTCCGTTTAGCGGAGAGAACGTAATTCCGTTGGATAAATCACATAAAGAGAAGTTATAGATTCTCGACGGAGAGTGCTGGAGAATACCAATAAACGTCAGTTCGCCCTGACGTAAGTCTGTCGAGGAGAATGCTCCCGACGCATATACAGGACCCGTCATCACCGTACCGGATGTAAAACCGGGCAGATTCGACAAAGAAACCAGCTTCGATGTCAACTCCAATGTCGATAACCGGAACTGGCGTAATGCAGTCAGATTATAACTGTTGTAATTATCGCCTTCGCTGTTTTCGCAAGAGAACCACAAATAAGGACCTCCCGGTGTATAGTTGTCAAAAGCGCTTCCGGAGATATACAAGCTATATTCGGATATGATCTTCAAACCGAGTTTCACATTTCCGTCCATATCAATCCGACAGATGCTGTTGTAATCACCGATCCATAATTCACCGTTGCGCGTATCATACGAAATGTGTTTGATCTGAAGCGACGGCAGTTCTTTAACGAGGATCTCACCTACAACTTTACGAGCCTTGAGGTCGATCTTATAAATGACATTGGTTTTATTACTTGTATAAACGTATCTTCCGTCGAACGTAAGATCCTGAGTTTGGTAATAGAGTTCGTCTACCTGGAACTCTTCCAAGAAATCACCGTTCTTATCATATTTGAAGAAACGTCCCATAAAATACCATGACGAACTATAATAATTCTCACCGTCGAAGATCACACCATTCTGTAAATCTCCTCCCGCATTGAATAATTCGGCATTGGAGAAGAAGGCCGATTCATCGCCGGAACGAGGCGCATAGTTCGGTTGTAGTTTCCAATAAACGGGACCATTGCCGGTATTCGACATCTTAACGGTCGTTTGATCAATCTCTTCTTGTTTGAGTTCTTTCTCAATTTGATTGAATTCCATTTGGATTCGCGGAGCTGTGATCGGAATCTGGATCTCATTGGTGGAGGATTGAACATCAATAGAGTCTTTATAATCGTTGTATCCGTCTTTGATTACCGAAATTTCGTAGCGTCCGGTTTCAATCGCCGGAATCATCCATGTGCCGGATAGGTCGGTTGCACCCTCATAGCAACCGCCATGAGCTCCTGTTAACTTGACCTGACTCTCAGAAACCTGTTCCGCGCCATTTCGGACAAGAATCGTCGCAGAGCTCCATTCCGGATTCCATACTTTGATGTTATCAACATGCCAATAACAAATGTCGTACGCATACGTACCGTGTGCGCGGAATCTGAATTTGAAATTCGGGTGATTCAGTTTATCACTGATGTCACACTGGTAAGTTTCCCAAGGGAACGTGCCTTCTTTGTTGATAATCGTTATCGCATTTTTCCAATTCTGGAAATTATCGGCAGCATCAGCAACCTCAACAGATAACGAATCGGGTTGCTGGAATCCCCAGTTCACCAATTTGACATCAAAGCGAATGAATGTATTTTCCGGATCGATCGTGTATAGGTCGCGAGAAACTGCCGATTGAGAGTAGTTATACAAGCGAGAATAACGATATGTAAGACTTGGATTCATCAGACCGGTCACAAAGTAGTTGATCGACCAGTTGGATGCAGATCCATCCGGCAAAGACCATCCCTGCGTCGATAAAGACCAGGTATCGAACGATTCATAGAATGGCAATAAACGCGTGTCTTTCACTTTGGCCGTAACCTTGGCAGGCGACATCACTTCAGAGCCATCGGAGAATACGGCTGAAACCGAATATTCGTAATTCCCATAATCGGGAACGATATCTTGGTAGTTGGTTTCGGACATCAACGCATCATTCAGCTTGACGCCATCGCGATAAAGATTAAATCCAGCCAATTTAACGGCAGATCCTTCACGAGGGCGTACCAGATTGGTTCCGATGAAAATATCATCGATCATAAGAATAAACGCATCGTTCGATACGCAATTGATCGTAACGTATTTTGCATCCGCAGGAATATTGAATGATTTAAGAATCCATTCCGCAGGAACCTCTTCATATTCGCCCAGTGTCAGAAACGTGAAATCGGCAGGCTGTGATCCCGTAAGGGAATAACCTACCCGAATCCGTTCCAATCCGTATTGTTCGGTAAAACTTCTGACACGAAAACTAAACGTGAATTCTTCATCGAAAGATAATTCCGGGGAGATGATCCAGTCGTTGTTTTTTCCGTCAACAGCGAACGCAGCCAGATATTTATTGCCGGAATAAGCTTGCAGATTCGGATTTTCGAGAGCCGGTGAAGCCATCGAAGGGTTGAAAACTATATAAGCCATTTTACTTCCCGCAGTCGGATAAACGGCAGAACTGAGCGTATACGTGTTTTTCTGATCCAGATCGACATATTTCCAACCGATCATACCGCTTGAGTTGACCTCAAAATCCTCATGACTTTCGAAGTCTTCAAATAATCCGTTCAGCGCTTCCGTATTATTCCAAGATAGAGAAACCGTCTTTTCATTGACCTCATTAACGATCAGGTAGG
>CAMTOW010000133.1 GCA_947074245.1 uncultured Bacteroidales bacterium
CCAATTCTGGATCAGCTGCAACGCTCGGGCTACGACGGCCTTTCGGCCGATGAGAAACGCAAACTCTTTAACGCCGGCAAAAAATAACAGATGCACATGATCGGACGACTTTTTGATGGACTGATGTTTATCGTGAATCTGGTTCTGCTGGGCGTCTTCGCTCTTTCGGCTTATTCCGACCATATCTCACCCAAATTTTCGGTCTATCCTTCGTTTTTGGGAATCTTGTTTCCGTTTTTTCTGATCGCCGTGATCCTGTTTATGATCTACTGGACGATCCGGATGAGATGGTATGCCCTCGTATCGTTGTTGTTTCTGGTCGCTTGCTGGGAACCGGTGACGCGTTATGTGCCGTATCACTTCGTGGAGCAGACTCCGGCGGAAGGGGCAATCAAATTCCTTACTTACAATACGTGCGGAATGGGGCGCTACAACCTCTCGAAGGCGGAGAAGAAAAACGAAGTGATCGAATTCATCAAAAATGAAGATCCCGACATCGTATGTCTTCAGGAGTTTTCGTTCGACAACCGCAAAGGAGCGCTTTCGGAAGCGAAAATTCGCAAACAGCTCAGCAAATACCCCTACTATCACTACAAACCCTCATCGGTCAATTATTCGCACTCGGGATTGGCGATATTCTCCAAATATCCGATCCGGAAGGTGCAGGGGATCGATTATAAAAGTATGTACAACAGTTCGTGTCTCTACGTGCTCGATGTGAACGGACGTCCGCTCACGGTGATCAACAACCATCTGGAGTCGAACAAGCTGTCGCCGGAAGACCGTCAGTTCTACGACGCGATGATTCAGCATTTCGAGACACAGAAGATCGACGAATTCCGCACTACGCTGATTCATAAGCTGGGGACCGGCTATCGCGTACGCGCTACGCAGGCCGAACAGCTTCGCGATATCATCAAAGAGGTGAATACACCGCTGATCGTTTGCGGCGACTTCAACGATACGCCTATCTCCTATTGCTACCAGACCATTCGGGGGAATATGACCGATGCGTTCCGCAATTCGGGGTTCGGACCGGGAATCACCTATCACGAGAATAAATTCCTGTTCCGCATCGACCATATTTTTCACAACGATTCGCTGAGTTCATCCAATGCGCGGGTACACCATGTGAAATGGTCGGACCATTATCCCGTGACCGTTTCATTCTGTTTAATGAATTGATATTCATTTATAAAGCTTTTTTAGTGCATATATACTTATTTTATAATACAAACGTTTATATTTGCCTGCTACAACAATTACTCATCAATATTCCCTATGAAGAAAATTTTATTCACTTCCTGTATCGCAGCTATGATGGTATCATGTGCTCCTAAGACAGAATCGAATCCGTTCTTCACCGAATACACGGCACCTTTCGGTATGCCCGACTTCGCTCAGATCAGATCCGAACACTACATGCCTGCCTTTTTGAAAGGTATGGAAGAACATAACGCCGAAATCGAGGCGATCGTAAATAATCCCGAAGCTCCGACTTTCGCCAATACCATCGAAGCGATGGAATTCAGCGGAAAACTGATGAACCGTGTCAGCGCGGTGTTCTACAACCTGACCAGCGCGGAAACGAACGATCAGCTGAAAACGATTCAGAAAGATATGTCGCCGCTTTTGTCGGAACACAACGACAATATCTCGCTTAACGACAAACTGTTTGAGCGCGTTAAGGTGATCTATGATAACAAAGCTACAGCCAACCTGACTCCTGAACAGGAGATGGTTTTGGACAAATACTATAAAGACTTCGTTCGCTCGGGCGCCTTGTTGGACGCGACTCAGAAAGAACAGCTGAAAGCGATCAACAAAGAGTTGAACCTGCTGTCGATCCGTTTTGCAGACAACGTGCTTACGGAAACCAACAATTTCAAATTGGTGATCGACAACGAAGCTGACTTGGCCGGTCTGCCTGAATGGGTGATCGCTGGAGCGGCAGAAGAAGCGAACGCGAAAGGCGAAACGGGTAAATGGGTGTTTACGCTTGCGAAACCGAGCTTCCTCCCATTCCTTCAATATGCCGACAATCGCGAACTTCGTGAGAAAATCTACAACGGATACATCAACCGCGCCGACAATGGCAACGACAACGACAACAAAGAAACGATCGCTCAGATCTTGAAACTTCGTCAGCAGAAAGCGAATCTTCTGGGATTCGATACGTTCGCGGAGTTTGCTTTGGACAATCGTATGGCGAAAAATCCGGAAAACGTATATGCTTTGCTGAACAGCATCTGGAGCGCGGCTCTTCCGAAAGCGAAAGAGGAAGCGAAAGATATGCAGGCATTGATCTATCAGGAGGGAGGCAACTTCCAGTTGGCTGCTTGGGACTGGTGGTATTATACAGAAAAACTGCGTAAGCAGAAGTTCGACTTGGACGAATCGGAAGTGAAACCGTTCTTCGCCGTAGATAACGTGCGCGACGGGGCATTCATGGTTGCGAACAAACTATGGGGCATCACGTTTGAAGAAAGAACCGATATTCCGGTTTATCACCAGGATGTGAAAACATTCGAAGTGAAAGACAAAGACGGATCTCACATCGGAGTGTTCCTGGTTGACTACTTCCCGCGCGAAAGCAAAAGAGCCGGAGCTTGGATGAACTCTTACCGCGACCAGTCGATCGAGAACGGAACCAACATCCGCCCGATCGTTGTGAACGTAGGTAACTTCTCGAAACCGGTAGGCAACACGCCTTCGTTGTTGAATATCGACGAGGTGCAGACACTGTTCCACGAATTCGGACACGGATTGCACGGGTTGTTGACTCAGTGTACGTATCCGATCGTAAGCGGAACGTCGGTAGCGAGAGACTTCGTAGAACTTCCGTCACAGATTATGGAGCACTGGGCGACCAATCCGGAAGTGATGACAATGTATGCGAAACATTATCAGACCGGCGAAGTGATCTCAGACGAGTTGATCGAGAAAATGGATAAAGCGGCAAACTTCAACACGGGCTTCACGACGACCGAATTGGTAGCTGCGGCGCTGTTGGATATGAACTACCATACGACATCTGATTTCAGCAACTTCGACGCGGTAGCGTTCGAAAGCAAAACGACCAAAGAGATCGGTCTGATCGATGAGATCACATACCGTTATCGCGGTCCTTACTTCAGCCATATCTTCTCGGGAGGTTATGCAACCGGTTATTACAGCTACCTGTGGGCGGAGGTTTTGGATGCAGACGCATTCGACGCATTCGAGCAGAACGGTATCTTCGATCAGAAAACCGCACAGCTTTATCGTGAGAACATCCTTGAAAAAGGAGGTAGCGTAGAGCCGATGACGCTTTACGTACAGTTCCGCGGTGCAGAGCCGAATCCGGAAGCGTTGTTGCGCAACCGTGGTTTGAAAAACTAATACGAATCGTATATGATCCGATATGAAAAAGGAGTGTCTCTGGCGGGACACTCCTTTTTTGTTTAGAGAATTATTTGTATTAATATTTTATATAGTATATTTAAATATGTAAAATAAATTATGATTCTATAAAAATATCGGATATGAAATCGAAACTGTTACTTTATACGCTTCTTTCGGCATCGATGCTGTCACTTGGTTCTTGTAAATCACATCGATCGATGAATATCGTGGATCAGGCCTTATTTCAGGTGCAACCGGGCATGACCTTTGCTCAGGTGCAAGCGATTCTTGATAAGCCGGACTATCGCCGATTCAATCAGGAGTTCGAACAATGGGAATATCGCCGCATCATAAAACGGCAACCAGTGGAAGTGATTCTTCTGTTTAAAGACGGTGCTCTTTGTGAGATGGATTCGTTCCGTCCGGTTCTGGATCCGACCGAACATCCGTTCGTTTCTCATTCGTCTGCTACGGCATCGGCTCCTCACGATTCATTTCCCGACGGTCCGCAGGTGGGAATGCCTTATGCCGATTTCAATCGGATGTGTTCGCTCATCTCAGCTGTAACTTTGATTGAAGAGCGACTCAATGTGCTTAATACCGTATATACCGATCAGCCGATCAGCTGCATTCAGGCGCATGATATTCTGCAACTGTTCTCGGCAGAGCATTATCGCTCGGACGCACTCAATAAGCTCGCTCCGGGAATTATGGATTGGGAGAATTACGATCTTGTGTTGCGTGCTTTTAAGTCGATTTATGAGCGGGATAAAGCGTTTCAGGTGCATTTCCTGCCGAAATTGATGGAGCAGAATTCCGGAACCGGTCAGAACGGTTGATATCTTCGGTATCGTTTGGTCGGAATCCGTTTCTGTTCGGTTGAAATCCGTTTCTCTCGATTCAGATCAAACCGATATTAGGTAGGCTCTGACGAATCGGATGCTCTTCGCAGAGGTTGCTACTCGACGTATTGTTGCTTCATCAACAATCACCTCCTCCGCATAGAACTCTTCATAGAGGTCTTTCATCGAGAATCGGATCTGTCGATGAAAAGAGAAAACCTTGCCGACCGGTAAAATCCGGCTGATAAATAAGAAAATACATGGATTGGTTTTCTATGAAATATGAAAAACATCTTTCTTGAATCGGATAAACCGGATCGGAAAGATGTTTTTTTATGATCCCTTTATCGAGAAGTTACAGGCGGCGTATTCTGATAGATGAGGCAGACACGTTCTCCTGTTTTTCGGTTCATACCGCAGGAAATCGTATATTTATGGTTTCTTATCAATTCGTACTTATGAGATACATTCTGATTACACTCTTTCTGTCGCTTCATTTCATGTGCTCTGTGTCGGCACAACCTCGAGAAGTGAAATGGCTTCATTCCATCAACAAGGCCGACGGTCGGGCTCTTACCAATTTCAACAAGGCCGTTTCCAATTCTGAGATCGCTTTTTTGATTGGAGTGCCGGTCGGAATGGGGATTTACGATCTGATTACGCGCGATGCCGATCATTTCGATAAAACTTTGGGCATAACGGCATCCGTAGTAGGAACTTACGCCATCAGTCTGGCCATGAAGTCGATTATTAAACGGGAGCGTCCGGGAGAAAAATATCCGGGATATATCATCCCGAGGGTACATGAGACAGGACATTCTTTCCCTTCCAACCATACGGGTGGCGCATTCGCGCTGGCAACCATTCTTACACTCAACTATCCGCGTTGGTATATCATCGCTCCCGCCTATTTGTGGGCTTCGGCAATCGGATATTCGCGAATGCAGCTGGGTGTTCATTATCCATCCGACGTATTTGCCGGGGCTATATTGGGCGCGGCTTCCGCTTACGGATGCTATCAGGCACAGAAAGCCTGGACACGCCATCGCAAATCACGTGTTAAAAATCAGGGAATGGCGCTGAATGTGTATCGCTGACGGGTTGTTACTCAAACTTTTTGCTTTGGTAAGTTGTTCTCAAAGTATCCGAATATCCGGAGAAATATTGAGTAGCACTTATGAAGAACCTGATGACTATCCTCGCGCTGTTTGTTGTTTGCCTGTTTATTCGGGCACAGCAGAATGATGTGCAACGGCATGGCCTGAATGGAAAAGTAAGAAGCTGCAAGACTCTTTCTTATAGCTATCAAAGCGCGCCAGATGGAAAGCTGACCGCTACACGGGATCTACTGCAATACGGTGGTGACGGTTATGAGGTAGATAGCTGGTATGGGTATGATACGACCGGTAACATCATTTTGGCTTATTCGATTCCGAAAATCGGATCGCGTGCCGATAAGCGGGTTTACAAACGCGATGAAAAAGGACGAATCAATGAAAGCCGGTTATTCAATTATCGCAATCAGCTTCAGAGTTACGATGTATATGCCTATCGGGGAGATGGTTCGCCTCAAGAGATTAAGACCTATAATTCAATAGATCGGCTCGCCTCGCGAAGCGTTTATCGTTACGACTCGAAAGGGCGTCAAACCGGTATCGTTCATTATGACGCTGCCGGAAAGCAAACCGGGGTTTCGGAGGAATGTTCGTATGACGGATCCGGAAATCGGGTCTATAAATGGACGGATGCGCCCGTAGATTATACCGCGGTAGTGAATCCCCAGGATAAAGTGATTGAAGAACGTGGCGTGATGAACGACGGTTCGGAATATTTCCATAATTATCACAAATATGATGCGACAGGTGCTCGCGTTCAAACGGTCTATACCGTGGATGGCGATACCATTGATATTAACAACAACCCGCCATCTGACAATATCCTTGATGAAGGGCGTGTGCTTGAAAAAGACGATAACGGAAACTGGCTAGATCGGAAGAGCACACGTCTGAACTCCAGTCACTCCGGAGGATCTC
>CAMTOW010000134.1 GCA_947074245.1 uncultured Bacteroidales bacterium
TAATGGAAAAAAGATTTATTTTCTTGGTAAACAGTTCCTGTAATGCCCGAATGAGATTTGCTCTCAAGGTCGCGGACAAAGAAAACGCGCGTGTTGCTCTTGTCTGCAAGACTACCCTCGAAGAGGCGAACACCTTTTTCGCGCAGGGGGGCGTATCCTCTGTTACCAATTTGCTTGTCGACAGCTTCGAAAAACACATCGACGATACGATGATTGCCGGCGATTATTTGAGTGATATCAGTGCCGTCGAGAAAGTGGTTCGTGAGGCTCCCTCGCAAATCAACGAGCTGGTCGGTTGGGGCGTCGCGTTCGATAAGAACGATAGCGGCGAATACGACCTCCATCGCGAAGGCGGACACTCCGAGTTCCGAATCCTCCACCACAAAGACAATACGGGTGCCGAGATTCAGGAAAGCCTCATCCGTGCCATCAAAAGACACCCCAACATCGAAGTTTATGAGAATCATTTCGCGATCGAAATCCTTACCCAGCACCATCTGGGTGTGAAAGTAACGCGTCAGACTCCCGATATCGAATGTTACGGCGCCTACATCCTTGATCAGAAAAGCGGACGTATCGACACGTTCCTTTCCAAGATCACCCTCATGGCCACAGGCGGCGTAGGTGCGGTCTATCAAACCACGACCAATCCGATCGTGGCTACCGGAGATGGCATCGCCATGGTCTACCGTGCCAAAGGTACGGTCAAAGACATGGAGTTCGTTCAGTTCCACCCGACTGCTCTCTTCAATCCGGGCGATCGTCCCTCATTCCTCATCACCGAGGCGATGCGTGGCTACGGCGGTATCCTCCGCACGCGCGACGGAAAGGAGTTCATGCAGAAATACGATCCGCGTCTTTCCCTGGCTCCGCGCGATATTGTTGCCCGCGCGATCGACAATGAGATGAAAAATCGGGGCGAAGACCACGTTTGTCTCGACGTTACCCACAAGGATCCCGAAGAAACCCAAAAGCATTTCCCGAATATCTACGCCAAGTGTCTCAGCCTGGGTATCGATATCACGAAAGATTATATACCCGTAGCTCCCGCTGCCCACTACCTGTGTGGCGGAATTCAGGTCGACCTCAACGGTCTCTCTTCAATCGATCGCCTGTATGCCGTAGGCGAATGCTCCTGCACAGGGCTGCACGGAGGCAATCGTTTGGCATCCAATTCGCTCATCGAAGCGGTGGTTTATGCCGATGCGGCTGCCAAACACTCCATCGCCCGGGTAGATAGTCTCGAGTTCTGCGAAAAGATTCCGGTATGGAACGACGAAGGCACCCGTTCGCCCGAAGAGATGGTTTTGATCAACCAAAGCATCAAAGAGGTAGGTCAGATCATGAGTACCTACGTCGGGATCGTTCGTTCCGATCTGCGCCTCAAACGTGCTTGGCAACGTCTGGATACCATCTACGAAGAAACCGAAAGCCTGTTCCAACGCTCTGTCGTTTCCCGCGAAATCTGCGAACTGCGCAACATCGTCAATACGGGATACCTCATCATGCGCCAGGCTCTCGAACGCAAAGAGAGTCGCGGGCTCCATTATACCATCGACTATCCCGCCGTCAAGAAGCATACGATGGAGAAAGTCTGACTTTCCTCTACCCCCATTATATCAAATAGCCCGTTGCCGGATCTACCGACAACGGGCTATTTCATTTCCATCAAAAACACGCTTTTCTACACACTGTTTATCAACCACTTACAAGCCTAAAATTTACTGCCTGACTTTTTCGAATTTACTGCCTGGGTTTTTCAATTTTCCTGCCTGTGCTTTTTAGGTTTTCTGCCTGACGTTTTTTTGCTTCATCAAATGGTGTCCGATTCGGCAGAAAAGACACTTCCTCTTCTCACAATACGACTGCTGCAATTCCAGCAATGCCTGCGTGTCAAACGCGTTCTTCGGAATTATCCCGACCTCTTTCCAGGCCCGCACATACCGGTTGTTCTCGGGCGGCAATTCCTCCAGCAACCGTACGGCACGCTCCTCCATCGCCACGTTTCCCGTCGATTCGCCGAATGCGAAAAGCAGCGGTGCCAACGTATTGATCAGAATCGAATCGATCGTCTGCCTTCCGATACCCTTTACGGGATCACATGTCGGGTCGGTAAACTGGTAATGATTCTCCCAATAGATACTCAGCTTCACGTCAAACAGCCGATGGAGTTCTTCCATACTTCCGGCTTCCGTAAAAACCGAAAACATCCTCCGGTGGTGATGTAGCAACGAAGCCAACGTTGCGATACGTACGTGCGGAAATGCCCCCGGTCGCAGTCGAAAGAAACGCCAGCACGATGCCGGCAGAGGCTTCAACCCGAATTTATGCCGCAACAAAGCATACTCCCGTTTCAAAAGCAGATAATACGGATGCTCGTTGTCCCCCTCCAGAAAACCCGCCTGCCCGAAGAGAAACGCTTCCGTCTGCAACAGCGAATCGATGTGTTTCAGCAGATAACCGAACGGAATCGATCGGCCCAGACGCTCGAAGGCATCTCCGTTCACTCCCGTTCCGAAACTCCGGCAAAGCGAGATGTAAAACGCCTCTTCCCAATCCGAAGCATACCGCTGCGAATATCCTCTGATCCGTTCTGCCTTCTGAATCAACCGCTGCGTGGCGAGCGAGGTCAGCCAATCGGCTTTCACCAGCTCAGGCAGGTTCATCAACCGGAAAGCACACGGAATGCAACTCTCCGTATTCGTCTTCAAAAACGAATAGTCTTGAAGCATCTGCTCCGAAATCGGCAATACATATTGCCGGATCTTCCGTCCCGTCGTGCTATATAGTTCCCGGTCATGATGAAGCACCACGTTCAGAATCACGTTATCGTAAGCCGGGTTGTTCTGATGCTGATGCGCGTGCCAATCCGACGAGCGCTCATGGATCTCTACATTGCCTGCCCATACCGTATCGCCGAATTTCAGTTTCGCGTTGAAGAAGTCGGGTCCGGCGTGCTGATTGTGCGTTCCGGGATCGATCAGTTCAAACGATATCCCGTCTGTCGTGCATAGCCCGTCGGGCGCGAACAGACGATATTTCCAGACGTGTTGCAGTAGTTGTTCCATGGTGCTTTTTGAAGGGTTAAAACCGTTTTTACACTAATTTCTTTATATTTGCATACTTATAATGCGGTTGATTCCGTTAAATTGTCGGGGCGATGCAAACCCGCTGATTGTATTTAATTTACGACTAAAAGATAGAAAATGAAAATAGCATTAATCGGATACGGAAAAATGGGGCGTACGATCGAACGGATCGCGTTAAGCCGTGGTCATGAAATTGTAAGCGTCATCGATAAGGATAATCAGGAGGATTTTAATTCCGACGCATTCAAAAGTGCGGATGTGGCGATCGAATTTTCAATGCCTTCGGTGGCGATGGACAACTACCGTCGTGCGTTCGCTGCTCATGTTCCTGTCGTTGCCGGAACCACCGGTTGGCTCGAGAATATGCCCGAAATCAAAGAGGCGTGCGAGAAAGAGGGTCAGACGTTTTTCTATGCGTCTAATTTCAGCATCGGTGTAAATATATTTTTTGCGCTCAACAAGTACCTCGCAAAAATTATGAACAACTATCCGGCTTATAATGTTCGCATGGAGGAAACTCACCACATTCACAAACTCGACTCTCCGAGCGGTACCGCGATCACGCTGGCGGAAGGGATTATCGACAACCTCGACCGGAAATCTTCTTGGATCGAAAGCGACTCTCCTCAACCCGATCAACTTGAGATCACCGCTTTCCGTCGCGACGAAGTGCCGGGCATCCACACCATCGTTTATGAATCGGATGTAGATACCATCTCTATTACTCACGATGCGAAGAGCCGCGAAGGTTTTGCGCTCGGTGCCGTAGTGGCGGCCGAATTCCTGAAAGGTAAAAAAGGCTTCCTGACGATGGAAGATCTAATGAAATTCTAATATCCCACACATGACTACAGAAACCAACGCTTCCCGCGGGTTTAAACGGAAACCTTCGCGGAAACAACTTATAAAGTGCATCATCGCCTCCGTTTTTTACATCGGATGGACGATCTGGGTAGGCAACCTGTTCCTTTTGGTGCTTCTCCCGTTCATCATCGATATCTACTGGACGAAATTCATTCCGTGGACATTCTGGAAAAAATCAAAGAATTCCGGATTCCGCAAATTCATGGAGTGGGTCGATGCGATCGTATTCGCTTTGGTAGCGGTATACTTTATCAATACGTTCTTTTTCCAGAACTATCAGATCCCAACCTCTTCGCTTGAGAAATCCCTGTTGGTGGGCGACTATCTGTTCGTAAGCAAGATGAGCTATGGTCCGCGTGTTCCCAATACGCCGCTTTCGTTCCCGCTTGCGCAGCATACCTTGCCCGTGCTCAACACCAAATCTTATTTCGATTGGCCGCAGTGGGGATACAAACGTCTCAAAGGGTTTGGTCATGTCGAACGCAACAACATCGTCGTGTTCAACTATCCGGCGGGTGATACCGTAGCGCTCAACTTCCAAAACTCCGACTACTACATACTGTCTTATTACAACGGTGGTCCCGAAGCGATCCGTCGCAATCCGGGCCTTTACGGCAAAGTCGTGTACCGTCCTGTCGATCGTCGTGAGAATTATGTGAAGCGTTGCATCGGGCTTCCGGGCGATACGCTCCAGATCATCGAGAATCAGGTGTATATCGACGGTAAACCGATTGCCAATCCGAAGCAGATGCAGCTCAACTACTACATCGAAACCAGCGGCGTACGCCTGGGACAACGCAATTTCGAAGATTTGGGCATCAACAAGGCCGACTACGAAAACAGCCTCATCGATGGTACCCAGCTGATCAATGCGGGTGGTCAAACCATCTCGTTGCTCGAATACCTCGGTTTCGAACGCAATCAGTCCGGAACGTTCAACCCGATCTACAACCTGCCGCTTACAGCCGAGGCGCTTGCCAAAGTCAAAGCGATGAAGGTGGTTACGAAAGTCGTGTCAGAACCCGGGTTTGAAGGTGGCGTGGTTTATCCGCTCGGATACAACGACGATTGGACGCGCTCCAATTACGGTCCGATCTGGATTCCGGCAAAAGGGGCTACGATCAGCCTGACGCCCGACAATGTGGCGTTCTACAAACGCTGTATCAAGAACTACGAAGACAATACGTTCGAAGAGAAAAACGGAAAATACTTCATCAACGGTCAGGAAGCCTCTTCCTATACCTTCAAGATGGACTACTATTGGATGATGGGCGACAACCGCGACAATTCGGCCGATTCCCGCTCATGGGGCTTTGTTCCCGAAGATCATATCGTCGGACGTCCGCTATTCGTTTGGCTTTCGATCGAAAAAGATAAATCTCTGTTCAACGGCGGCATCCGTTTCAACCGCTTGTTCATGAACGCTAAGAATCTCTGATGATGCAGACCGCCTATCTTACGTCGGCCTATCTGGCGCCGATCGAATATTACGCCAAACTGTATCATTACCCGAAAGTGCTGATCGAGGCTTTCGACAACTACGTCAAGCAGACCTATCGCAACCGGTGTTTTCTCGGCGGAGCAAACGATCGTATGCCTCTTTCCATTCCGATTGAAAAACCGGCAGGCGAAAAATGCCCGACGCGAGACATTCGCCTTTCCGATCACGGCAATTGGCGCCATCAGCATTGGTACGCGATTCAGAGCACCTACAACAATACGCCGTTCTTCGAATATTACGAAGATTATTTCGCTCCGTTCTATGAGAAGAAACACGATTTCCTATTCGATTTCAACGAGCAGTTGCGCGAGATGATCTGCGATCTGTTGGAGATCCCGACCGATGTTTCCTTCACGAGCGAATACATCGATCCCGCGCTTAGCCCGGCTACCGATTTTCGGGAGATCATTCATCCCAAAAAGAATTATCGGGTTGCCGATCCCGAATATCGGGATGTCCCCTATTATCAGATCTTCGATCAGAAATTCGGCTTCCGCCCCAATCTGAGCATCGTCGATCTTTTATTCAACATGGGGCCCGAAAGCATCCTCGTATTACGAGATTCTCAGATCATCCTTCCGCCCGATTTTGTCGGCTGACAGGATACCGATAAGAAACCCTTCAGGGGCTGTCCATCGAACGATCTGTTCGAATCGGGCAGCCCCTGTTTCTTTTCTCGATTCTCCCCCTTTCCCCATAGCGTTTGTAGGAATAATTTGATAACTTTGGGTTAGTTAACCATTGAGCAAGATGACAC
>CAMTOW010000135.1 GCA_947074245.1 uncultured Bacteroidales bacterium
TCACCGGAACCGAACTGATTGAATACTTTGAGTTATCAAACCCACTTTCAACTTCAACGTCAGGTGTTCCCGGTACTTCGGGTTCGGGGTTCGGTAGATTTCCCGATTCTGAGTTACAAGCCATACATCCTCCCACCAACAGGAGCAAAATCGAATTATTCAGTTTCATAAAGACACAGTTTATTGTTTATTTCCGTTGAATACGGTAGTTGGCAAAACTATGATCGATCGTCCATTCATTATTCGGTTGAAGAATAAGGAACAGATTTGTCCATCCTGCTCCGCCGATACCACCGGTTGCAACCGTATTTAAATCTATTTTAATTGTTCTCCATTTGCCATACGTATTGAAGCTCATTTCCGCCGAAGGATTCCACGCATAGCTGCCTCCGTTCATCTGAATCAGATAACCCCAATCACGCGAATCATAAAATGGAGTCTTTGACGCCGAGTTCACTTCAAAGACCAAATAATAATCTTGTGGAGACGCGGCTGCGTCTTCCGGCATATTGAATCCGCCACACGGCAGATTATTCCACGACCAGGCTCCGAAAGAACCTTTTACCCGAAAGTAAGGTCCATACAGCGCTTTGGGATCCGTTTCACCCGAACCGTCGGTCAGATATTCCAACCCAGCCCACAGACCGCAAGAACCCGGATCAGACAAGTTCCAAAATACGTCAGCGGTGCGACGATACGGGATACGCTTTTGCATATTTCCTCCATCCGTACCCGGACATTCAAACAGGATCTCACCATTATCCGACGCATCTTCCGGAATGATAACCGACAGATACGAGGTAGTCAGCGAATCGATATGCAATGCGACTCCGTTCATCGTGATCGTAGACTCATCCGAAGTCCCGAAACCATACAAGTCGAAGAAGTCTCCCAACACCTGCACCGTATCGCCCGGTAAGGCGAATTCATTATAAAGGCCTTCGATCTTAAGCTTCGGAATCGTCACCTCAAAATCGATTGTCGTGTTTCCGAGTTTTGTCTCATAATACATTTTATTGTTTATTTCTCCCGGTATCACGCGTGGTATCGGGAGATAAGATGCCTGTGCGGTCGCATAGATATCAGACAATGGCACTTCTACGTCGTTAAACATCACTTTACGGACATTACTCAGATTCTCACCGCTCAATTTCAGCATCTGTTTCAAACTACCCTGCTGAATCGATGTTTCCGGATCCTGGATGTCATAAATTCCATGAATGACAGGTACGCCGTTGGATTGCATGCCATCATCGTATTTATCATTATAGGTTACGATATCCTGACAACCGGTAAGCCCGACCAAAGCACCGGTCAGAAGAAATGCGATATATGAATATTTTGTTTTCATGATTTTTCCTGTTTAGTGATTAACTCCAGCCCGGATTATTCGAATTGATCGACGTGTTCGTATTGATCTCTTTCACCGGAATCGGATAAAGAAGATGTCTGTTTTCGCGAGCCTTATTTACGCCACACTCGTCATAGCCTTCTATTCCGTTCATCACATCCAGATACAATCCCCAGCGAATCAGATCCCAACGACGATCCCCTTCCAGGGCAAGTTCTTTCGCGCGCTCCTCAAAAATCGCAGAGCGCAATTCTACTTTCGATGTGATGGCGCCGTCACCGGTCGTTGATGCCAATGGAGCTTTCACTCGCTCCCGGATCAGGTTCAGAGCGTTCAATGCCTCAGCTGAAACTCCTCCGTCGAGTTCGGCATGGGCTTCGGCATAAATCAAAATGATATCCGCATAACGAAGAAACGGCCAAAATGCATCACTTTTATCTTGGGTGGCATCGCTCACATCCGAATATTTGGTCGTGAAGGCAAGACACTCGTTTGATACATTATAGATATACGCTACTCCGTCATCATACGGAGCCACAGGATCTGCTACTTTATTCCCGTTAGCATCCAATCCGGTAGCCATCAGGGTATATTCGGGCGTATTCGGATAATAAAAACCGTTGTTTCCCTCGATCTGATAATAATATCTCCAGCGGTGCTGTACACCGTTCTTCACTCGAAGGTCTTCTTTATCAAAAAGGCTGTACCAGTGAGAGCGGTTTCCAATCCATTGTCCGGTCTGAATGACACCTTGTCCGTCCACGACTCCCCCATACCATTTTCGGATACCGTTTCCGAATTTACTGTCGCCGGATACGGCCTGAAGCATAAACATGTGTTCGGTCTTATTATAATAGGAGCGCTTCCATAGATTCTCATACGGCAGCAACGCGTAATCGCCATATTTCCCGTCCATCAGTTCACGCGAATAAGCAGCAGCTTTCCGATAACAATCATTCGCATCGAATACTTCATAACCCGCCACTTGGCGTTTGGCAAACACTTTGGTGGTAGGATGCGTCAGTTCTTTGCTGTCCCCGTTCATGGTATAAGCGGCTCCTGATCTAACAATCATCTCTTCTCCCGCAGGCAGCGCGCCCGATGCCATCGTAGCATACACTTTGGCCAATAGTCCGGTCGCGGTTCCCGCCGAAACATGTCCTTCGGCAAAACGTTTATCCGTATTCTTATACATCATCTCTTTCGACAGTTCCAGCAGTCGTATGATCTCTGCATAAACGGTCTCGATGGATTGACGCGGCTGATTAAAATCGGCTCCTTCCGTGATCGAAACATCAAAGAGAGGAATCTCTCCATAAGCGCGTGTCAGTAAAAAATACATAAAGGCTTTCTGGAAATACATCTCTCCGATCGCATTTTCACGATAATCAGCAGCGCAGTTATCAATCTCCCGAATGTATTTCAGAGCCAGATTAGCCCGATGGATCAGATTATATCCTCCCGTCCAGATAGAGGTTGTGATTTCATCTCCCTGAAAGTTCCCCGCTCCAAGATTACTGAATGCCCAGTCCGGACCGCTCGTATTGTCGCAATCCATATCCAATACGCGAGGGAAGTTATCCCAGCGGAACAGGTCATCACACCATTTGCTGTATACGCCCGTTACCCAATAATCGATCGCTTCTTCAGAACTCCCAACCTGACCCGGTCCGATAAAATCTTTCGGATTTTCCTCCAAAATGCTTGTGCAGGATGATACTGCGCTTAGAGTAAGGAATACGACCCCAAGCCCTATATGGAATATTTTTTTTGGTTTCATAATTGTGTGTTTTGTGTATTAGAACTCAACTTTCAATCCGAACGAATAAGTGCGGCTCGAAGGGTACGAGTAGATATCCACACCTTTTCGTGATGAGTCCGATCCGAATGCATTCACGTCCGGATCAAACCAACTGTAGTTCGTGATCGTGAACAGATTGGTCGCGGTCGCAAAAAATCGAACACTGTTGATTCCTTTGATCGTCGATTTCCAATCATATGCCAGTGTCATGGATTTCAGACGGAAGTAAGAACCGTCTTCAATGAATCTGTCCGATAGTTTGATCGTACGCTCATATCCCGAAACAGCTTTCGGCCAACGTGCGTTTTCAGCATTTTCGGCTGTCCACCGACTGTTGTAAGCGAATTCGGGAATATTCCCGATATTCGACATTTGCACGTCCAGCAAGTTTCCATTAAAAATATCATTCCCGTGTACTCCCTGGAAAAACATATTCAACGAAAGGTTTTTCCAACTGAAGTTGGTCGTGATACCATACACAAAATCCGGATTCGTATTGCCGATGATCACCCGATCGGCATCCGTAATATTCGGATCATCATCAAAATTTCGATATTTGATCTCTCCGATCATCGACTTCACCACCGCGTCGCTCGCCTGGGTATAGAGCGGATTCGCTCTCACTTCTGCTTCATTGTCATAGAATCCGTCTTCCACGTACCCGAAGATCGCTCCGATCGGACATCCGTTTCGCTGAATGAATACCTGATCGGCGCTATACCATAGCGCATTGGCATATTGGTCCGATTTCAATCCGCCGATTTTATTCCGGTTGAATGAGATGTTGGCGTTCATGTTCCATTTGAAATCCTTCGTCTGCATCACGAAGAAGTCACCGGACACCTCTATCCCTTCATTCGTCACGTGACCACTGTTGATCATCATGCTTGAAAATCCGGTTGAAGGCGGAATCTGTATCTCCTGCAACAGGTCACGCGTACGTTTGTAATAATAATCCACAGTCAGATTCACCTTGTTGTTCAAGATACCGATATCCAGACCGGCATTCACCTGACTGGTCGTTTCCCATTTCAAGTCGCTCGAAACAGGTCCTCGCCAAGATGGTTCTGCAAATCCACTGTTCAATACTCCGCTAAAGGGATAATTGGCAGCTTCAAGCATCGATAAGGTTCGGTAGGATGAGATTCCCTGATTACCTGTCTCACCATAACTTACACGCAGTTTGATATTGGAAAACAACGTTGTATTCTCACGTACGAAACGCTCTTCCGAGATGCGCCAAGCCAATGCCGCCGACGGGAAATTCGCCCATTTGTTTTTTTCGATGAACTTGCTCGAACCGTCGCGACGGTAAGAAGCGGTCAGATAATAGCGATCTTTCAGACTGTAATTTACGCGTGCCAGAAAAGAAACCAACGTATTGTCACCCCGACCGCTCGAAAGAGGTCCCGGGTTCAATCCCTGACTCATATCCATCTCTCCGGTGATATCGTTCGGAAAGTTGGTCGCGGTCATCGATTTATATCCGTAGTTCGCTTTTTCATAGGTAAATCCTCCCATGGCATTTACACTATGAATCTGTTTGAATCGTTTATCGAATGTCAGAATTGATTCGGTCGTTACTCCGGTCCACCAGCTGTCAGCCTGACCGCCATATCCATTGATCGGTGCTTTTCCTTCCTGTGTATGTCGGTTATAATAGGTGTTCCGTCGGCTATTGGAGTGATTCAATCCCAGATTCTGCTTAAATTTCAGAAAAGGAAAGATCGTAATCTCCGCAAACGAAGAGTTGAATACGTTCATCGCGTTCAATTTGTCTTTCGCCGAATTGACATACATGTACGGATTGGCAGCAAGCCAGTTCAACTCGTCCGAAACAGACGTATCCATATACGGATCATACGTCGGCGGGAAAATAAGAGCCGAACGGATGATTCCATAGTCGTAAGCATTCGTTTTTGCGAAGTCCGTATCGGTATTCGTAAAGCTCATGTTCAATCCCAACTGCAACCAGTTGCTGATGTTGCGTGAGATATTCGAACGCAGCGTATACCGAGTGAACCCGGAATTCTTGATCGTACCTTCCTGGTCCAGATAATTCCCCGAAAATGCGAAATACCCTTTATCCGAACCACCCGAAACACTTAAATTGTATTCCTGAGAAAATCCGGTCTGATAGATCACATCCTGCCAATCGGCACGACCGATCTGCGTCTCATTCCCATATTCGTCGGTATAGATTCCCGGATTTCGGAAGTCCGATGGTTTTGCCGTGTATTTCCCGGCGCCATAATTCAGGGTTCCGTCGCTATACACGGGATAAGTCCATTTTCCGCAATAAGGCAGATTCGTATAAGGTTTGTTCGAATAATTAAAGCTGTTTATGGTCTGCTCGTTGATATAATCGGCATAAGTGACGGCATCCAGCATCTTCACCCGTTTTCCGGTATGAGAAAAACTGAAGTTGGTTGACACCTCTACTTTGGTAGATCCGGATACGCCTCGCTTCGTTGTGATCAAAACCACTCCGTTTGCACCACGCGATCCATAGATTGCCGTTGCTGAAGCGTCTTTCAATACATCGATCGACTGAATATCGTTCGGATTGATCAGCGCAAGCGGATTGGCAGTCTGATTATTGTTTGTGTTCGCATCACTCGTCGGGGTAGAAGGCGTATCAAACGGAATCCCATCAATGATATACAGCGGCTGGCTGCTTGTCGTAAATGAGTTTGTTCCGCGAATCTGGATACTCACTCCGGCTCCCGGTGCGCCGTCATTCTGATTGATGATCACGCCGGCGATCTTTCCTTGCATCCCTTTGCTGAAATCAGCCGGAGAGCTTTTCATCAAATCATCGCTTTTCAACTGCGATACCGCTCCCGAAAGATCTTTCTTCCGCTGCGTACCGTAACCGACTACGACGATTTCATCCAGTAACTCTGCATCCTCTTCCATCTTGATTTTAAAAATCCTTTTGTTCCCGATCTTTAGTTCGATCGGTTTATAACCGATACTGGTCAATAGCAATACCGACTCGTGAGAGATCGGAAGAGCACACGTCTGAACTCCAGTCACTCCGGAGCATCTCGTATGC
>CAMTOW010000136.1 GCA_947074245.1 uncultured Bacteroidales bacterium
TCTGATATAAAGAGTAAAATCAGATTTAAAACGGCAGCCTTTTCCGAAAAATCGTATTCGGAAGGGCTGCCGGATTTATAAAAACTAAAATCAGAATTAAGCGATGTCGAGAATCGACTGCAAACGTCAATGCCGATAACGCGGGTTGTGATCCTCTTCCGGGTCGAAATCCGGAAGGGAATATATTCGTTTCAAGAAACGGATCCATTCGGGAACGGCATAGTCGCCCTGACGGCATATCTCGATGTATTTTGCCGCGAAACGGGATTTATTGTAATGATGAGCGTCGAAGAACGCTTCCATTTTTTCGTATTGAGACGGAGAAAGATCCATCGCGTAATAACTCGGTATCTCCGGCTTTTCGTCTTCCGTCACAAAGTCGAGAAGTTCGGGATATTCCCGTTTGAAATACAAGAGAGCTTTGTGGAACGCTTTTCCGTTCAGTACATCTTCAATTTCGGTAGCAGGCCCTTTGGGGTTTGCCTTGATATGCGCCAGTTGGGTTTCGCCATGGGTATTGATCAACCGGTAGCAATACAGATCGGGGATGGAATAGGTGTCGAATTCGAGCAGCTGGGTATCTGTATCGATCAGCAATACGATCTTTCCACCGATGTAATCCCGGAGATCCTGAAAAGGAACGGTAAGATAATTGTAAATCTTCTTCACTTCGCGACAACCGCCTACGGGTACGATCCGAAGCCTGTTGTTTTTAATCTCATCGGCAAAATAATAATTGAAATAGACCTTTTCGGACGAACCTTCGCAAATCAACCAATTGTAGGGCGTAGGGGCGATGATGCTTCCCAATACCGATTGGATGAAATCGTTGGAGCTTTTGAGAGCCACATCGACGGGGAGTTCCTCATGGTATTTCTCCATATATACTTTTTTTCGAATCTTGATGTCTTCGCGGAAGCGGGAGATATCGAACCGAATGAACTTATGCCGATGATTGTTGTAAACGATGTTGATCAGCAATCCCGTCATCAAAAGCGGAATGAAACCGTACCAGTGGGATGTCAATACGATTTGGGTATCGTAGTTGTGCAGATCGTAGATTCGCTCGAAATGATCGTAGCATCCCGAGGTCTGTAAGGATGCTTCGGGTTCGTCGAAACCGATGATAGTTATCTTCTTGTTTTGATTTTCGATGATATGACGGATCAGATCGACGGCAAGCAATTGCTTTTCGCCCGAATCTAGAAACGGGATAGAAAGCGAATTCAGGTTGGCTTCGCAATAGCGAGAGATCCAATCGTTAATCTCCGGCAACGAGTCGGGATCGGCGAGTTTGACGATCTGTTCGGGATCGGGTGTGATCGGGATGAACAGATATCGGTATATGTCGTCGATAAGAGCCTGCCAATCGGGTAGATTATTGATCATGACCGTCGGGAAAACCGGATTGTCGGGTTTCAGATCGGAGTTGACACCTACGGTGAGTAGGTAATGGGATTTCTGATATTTCCGTTCGGGTAACGTTACAAGCAGTTCTCCGAAATAGTGGATGTATTCCTCTTCTTCCTCCTCATTCCCATCGTAAATGCGTTTGAACTGCCAAAGCTGATTGCTGATCATATCCGCTTCGTCTTTCATGGACTGAGGGATGCGTTCTTTCGGGATCAGGAATACGGGCTGGATAAATGATTCTTCGTCGGAGTTCCGTTGCATGAAGACGTTCTTTTGCCAGGATCCCCCGTTGAAAAACACATCGATCGCCTGAAGAACAGTCGTTTTGCCTACACCGTTATCCCCGATCAACCCGGAGAAATTATCACCTTTCGAGAGCGGAATGAAAATCGTTTCCGCATACCCTTTGAAGTTTCTTATGAATAAACCCAATAACATATTTCTGTTGTTTCTGCAATTTATAATCCGATGCGTCGGCATCATTAATAGAACAACGAATCAGGCAGATTGTGCGATGGCCGGCAAGAAGAGTTTATGAAAGCGGTGAACCAAGCGAAACGAAAAGGGGTTAGTATTTAAAATCAGAATAGGTATGAAAACGGATCAGCCAACTAAAATAATCGCTCATCGGGGGTACTGGAAAACGGAGGGAGCGGTTCAAAATTCGATTCGATCTTTGCAAGAAGCCGCACGAATCGGGGTATACGGATCAGAATTCGACGTATACATGACTCAGGATGAGATTCCGGTGGTTCATCATGATCCGAAGATTGAAAAGATCGATATACAAGGGGCAAACTATGAGTCGATTCGGGAGATCGGGATCGGAAACGGAGAGAAGCTGCCTACGCTGGAGGCGTATCTGAAAGAGGGAGCGAAGTATCCTGAACTGAAACTGATTCTGGAGCTGAAACCCCATCATAGCGAAGAAACGGAAGCGATCGCGGTACGGGTGGTTCTTGATTTAATAGAACAGACCGGTACGGGCGCACAGGTAGAATTCATCTCATTCAGCATGAACATCTGTCGGCAACTCCGACGGTTGATGCCCGATCACCCCGTAGCGTATCTGCGCGGAGATGTAGCTCCCGATGAACTTGCGGCCATGGGATTTAAATATCTGGATTATAATTTCGTGAAATTGCTCTGGAAAAGGAGTTGGATCCGCGAAGCACATGAGAACGGAATCCGCGTGAATACCTGGACGGTCGATAACCGGGTGATCATGAGGAAACTGATGCGAGAGGGTGTGGATTATCTGACGACGAATGAACCGATTGAGGCGATGGCGCTTGCGGAAAGCACGATCGCCCATCGAGAAATTATGCCGGATGAACCGGACGGATCAACACCGAATCAGTAAGCCGACCGATATTTGCCCTCGTTGGCATCCTGCAAAATGCTCAGATAGCTGTTGAAACGGGATTCGCTGATAAAATGGTTTTCCAACGCTTCTTTGACGGCGCAACCCGGTTCGTGGCGGTGGGTACAGTTGTTGAACTTGCAACCGGACGAGAACTTGAATATCTCGGGAAAGAAGTGACCGATTTCTTCTTCTTCCAGATCGATCGTTCCGAATCCTTTTACGCCCGGCGTATCAATGATATAGCCGCCTTGCGGAAGTTCGAACATTTCGGAAAAGGTAGTGGTATGCATACCCGTATCGTGCGCATCGGAGATTTGTGCGGTTTTGAGCGAAAGCCCCGGAAGAAGCGTATTGATCAGCGTGGATTTGCCAACTCCGGAATTGCCCGAAAGCAATGAGACTTTGTCTTTCAACAAAGCGCGTACTTCCTCGATACCTTCACCGGTCTTGGCTGATACTTTGTAGCAAGGATAGCCGATCCCCTCGTACAGATGGATCAGGGCGTCGGTATAGGAAAGATCCGATTCGTCGTACAGGTCGATCTTATTGATGATGAGGCGTACGGGAATGCGGTATGCTTCGGCGGTAGCCAGAAAACGGTCGATGAAGACGGTGCTCGTCTCGGGATGGCTGATCGTGATGATCAGGAGCGCCTGGTCGAGATTGGCTGCGAGAATGTGGGCTTGTTTGGACAGGTTGGAGGATTTGCGGATGATGTAATTCTTCCGTTCGGCGATCTTGGTAATGAAAGCCGTCCCTTCTTTGTTGATATCGATCTCTACGTGATCACCTACGGATACGGGATTGGTGGTCCGGATTCCCTTCAGACGGAAATTACCTTTTATCTTACAATCGATCACGCGGTTATCGGCAGTTTTGACTTGATACCAGCTTCCTGTGTTTTTGATTACTAAACCTGTCATTCACTCAATGTTTGTTTGCAACAAAGTTACGAAATAAATGAAGCAACCGGAAACGGGAGGCATCGCTTTTGTATTCTATAACGGAAACGGGGAGAAAAAGAGGAACGGCAGGAGCCGATCGGGGCGAAAACCGGATAAAATAAAAAAGCCTGACGCAGAGCGACAGGCTTTTTCGTATCGTTTGTAATCCGGGGGTGATTAAACCGTAAGGATCTCTTTTTCTTTCGCAGCGTACATCTCATCAACGATTTTGATGTATTTGTCGTGAATTTTCTGAACGCTTGCTTCAGCATCTTTCGCCATATCTTCGGCCAAACCGTCTTTCTGAGCTTTTTTCACCTGCTCGATCGCTTCGCGACGCGCATTACGAACGCTCACTTTGGCAGTTTCCGCTTCCGCTTTCGCCTGTTTCGCCAACGCTTTACGGCGATCTTCAGTCAAAGGAGGAATACCCAAGCGGATCACCTCACCGTTGTTTTCGGGAGTGATACCCAATTCGGAGTTGATAATCGCTTTTTCAATTTCACGGAACATAGACTTTTCCCAAGGAGTGATGGTGATCGTCTTCGCATCCGGTGTAGAGACATTGGCAACATTGCTCAAAGGAACGTTGCTTCCGTAGTATTCAACAAAAATACCATCAACCAGACGAGGGTTTGCTTTTCCGGCACGAATGTGAGCCAACGCTTCATCAAGATGTTCTGTAGCACCCTGCATCTTCGTTTCGGCTGCATTCATAATTTGTTTTACTTCCGCCATAATAAAGGGATTTCTATAGTGTAATTTATATATACAAAGATAATAATTTTAATATACGAGCGTACCGATGTTTTCGCCGGTAAGAACCTTTTTCAGATTGCCCGGAGTATCCATATCGAATACGATGATCGGCAGACCGTTTTCCTTACACAATGTAGTAGCGGTAAGGTCCATCACTTTCAAGCCTTTGATGTAGATTTCATCATACGTGATCTTATCGTATTTGACAGCATTCGGATCTTTTTCGGGATCGGCGGTATAGATACCGTCAACGCGCGTACCTTTCAGCATCACGTCGGCTTCGATTTCGATCCCGCGCAAGGCAGAACCCGTATCGGTGGTGAAGTAAGGACATCCGGTACCTCCGGTCAGAACGGCAATCTCACCGTTTTCCATCGCTTCGATCGCTTTCCATTTGCTGTAGTATTCGCCGATAGGGAACATATTGACAGCGGTAAGCACTTTGGCAGGCTGGCCGATCGATGTCAGCGCAGAGCCCAGCGCCAAACCGTTGATTACGGTCGCAAGCATTCCCATCTGATCGCCTTTGACGCGATCGAAACCTTTGGAAGCTCCGCTCAGACCACGAAAGATGTTGCCACCCCCGATGACGATTCCGATCTGGATGCCAAGTTCGGCGATCTCTTTGATCTGTTTTGCATACTCGGCAAGACGATTTTCATCGATGCCATACTGTTTGTCGCCCATAAGGGATTCGCCGCTCAATTTCAGCAGAATTCTTTTGTATCTGATTTCCATAATAACAATGTTTCCTAAATTAATAACGTTTCGGACACTGAAAATCGAAACGTATCCACTTGTCAGATGCAAATTTAAATATTTAAAAAGAATTTTGAATGAGGTTATCTAAAAGAAGCAGATGCGAGGTATTTTTTTAAATTTGTTTTATTAAAAATCCCCACGGATTATTTTCAAACGAATCGAACGAACAACTATGATAAGAAAGATCCTTTTGACGTTGACAACCTTGCTCTTCTTTTTCACCTCCGGCGCGCAAACCCGCGGGAAGCAACTTTGCGAACGAGCCGATGAAGCATTCGCCGCCGATAAGTGGAAAAGCGCGAGCACGCTGTATGATATCCTGCTGAAAGACTCGACCTCTTATACGGTACGCATGGCGCGTTTCGTGTATGCCAGCATCGAGGCTGGCGACAGCATGAGCATCGTGAAAACGGATCAATTTCTGGCTCATAACCAATATCGGCTGGATACGTTGTTGAAAGACGTGTCGCGACTGAGTATCCGGATGAAAAATTTCGACAATTACGAACGAGCGATCGAACGGGCTACGATCGTTTTTCCGCACTATCGGGATACGTTGGCTTCGGCGCTGGTGGCTTATCATACGTTGTTGCGGCGACCGGAAGCGATCATCCGATTGGCAGACAGCGTATTGCTTGAGAATCCGAACGCTAAGAAATGGACAATCGCCAAGGGAACGGCGCATCAGATGATGGGGGAGTCGGAGGTGACGCTTGAATTGTATAAAGAATTGTTGAAACAGAATCCGAAAGACTTTGACGCACTGGTATTCATCGGGAATTATTATTATCTGCAAGGACGAAAACGCCTTCGGAAGCTTGATTCGGATTACGAAAACTACGTAAATCCGTCGCAGCAGATCTATACCAGTCATAACCTGCAATGCAAACAGGTGTTGGATGATTATTACGAGATCGGAAGAGCACACGTCTGAACTCCAGTCACTCCGGAGAATCTCGT
>CAMTOW010000137.1 GCA_947074245.1 uncultured Bacteroidales bacterium
ATCTACACTAATCTTAACACTCTTCCCCTACACTACGCTCTTCCGATCTTCATTCGTTTCCACTCCTCACTTCATAGCAACGCTGCGAATTACAGCGACCTCAGGAATCAGAACCGACCAGAATCGGTCAAACCATAAAAGGCATCTTTCTTCTATGCACGTCAGATGAAGAAAGATGCCTTTCGCATTTATAAAACATTATTACTGTCCGATAAACATCATCATTTATAATCAATTCCTACTGATTTTATGGCCATACAGCCTTCTCTTTAAAATTTTCATTCTAGACGATCATCTAAAAATACGATCTTATAAAATAAGAAGAGATGTCATGAAAAAATGTATCAAAAAATATTTTATATCATTCCCATGGTTATTAAACTCATAAAAGAGTCCCTTTATATTAAAATCAGCAGTTGCTCGAGGAGAAGAGTTTAATCGAGTATAAAAAAAATTTTATCGAACAGCATTTATAAAATACTACTTTCGAAACCGGCAAATCCGTTCCTCTCCGATTCAACCTTTTTTGATCAGTTCGCCTAGCAGGCCGCCACAAGCGTCTTCCAGCATGTCCAAAACCAGTTCAAAACCTTCCGCTCCCGTATAATAAGGGTCCGGCACATGATCAAACACGGGATTGTCGCTGAAATCCGTCATCCGATAAATCTTATCCTGCGATTCCGGATCGGGAGCCAAATCCATCAGATCATGAAAATTCCGATCATCCATCGCGATAATCATATCGAAATTTTCAAAATCAGAAGAAGAAACCTTCCGTGAGCGGTGCGTGAGATTAACACCCCGTTTGGCAGCATGAGCTCGCATGCGCGAATCGGGCAGTTCCCCCTGATGGCCGCCATATGTTCCGGCAGAATCCACCTGAACGCAACCATCCATATCCCGCTCCTTCAAAAGATGTTCCATAATCCCCTGGGCAGCCGGCGAGCGGCAAATATTCCCCAGGCATACAAATAACAGTTTCGTATCCATAAACAAATAATATATCATCAATAAGTCAATCGGTCGGTTCAGACCGGATCGACGTCATAGTAAAACAAAAGCGATTTAAACCGTTCGTCAGCCATCATCTCGGCGCGCGATTGCAACAACATCTCTTTCGCTTTCAGCATCGGGGCATTCAATTCGATCTTCAACACGATCTTTCGGATGAAAAGCGACTGAATCCGAGCTACCGGAGGATTATCCGGTCCGAGCACCCGATCACCGAACGAAGCGCGAAGCCGTTTGGCATAGATCGTCGACAATTCATCGAGCACCTTCTGGTCGCGATGTTTCATATAAATATAGATCAACCGATAGAAAGGAGGATAGCGAAACATCCGTCGTTCTTTCAACTGAGCTTCATACATCCCCACGTAATCATTCGCGATCACCTGCTTGATCAGCGGATGAGCCGGATCGGACGTCTGCAGAATCACCTCGCCGCGCTTGCTTCGCCGGCCTGCCCTACCCGATACCTGCGCGAGCATCTGGAACGCTCGCTCATGAGCCCTGAAGTCCGGATAATTCATCATCGAATCCGCATTCAGGATACCCACCACGCTGACATGATCGAAGTCGAGCCCTTTCGAAACCATCTGCGTACCCACCAACACATTCGTTTTCTTCTGCTGAAAACCGCTGATGATGTTCTCATACGCTTTCTTGGTGCGGGTCGTATCCAAATCCATCCGCGCCACATGCGCTTCGGGAAAAATATTCCCGATCTCCTCTTCGATCTTTTCCGTACCAAACCCCTTGGTCAGCAGCGAAGGATTTCCACATGCCGGACAAACGTGCGGCACGTCGATCGTATAGCCACAATAATGGCACGTTAATTGATTCAGATATTTGTGATAAGTCAGACTCACATCACAGTGCATACAGCGCGGAGTCCAGGCACACATCGCACACTCCACCATCGGGGCAAATCCGCGCCGGTTCTGAAATAAGATCACTTGCTCGCCGCCTTGCAGCGTCGTATGGATCTTCTCAGCCAGAACGGGCGAAAAGTGCGATATCATGCGTTTCTTCCGTTTGAGTTCGCGGATATCCACCGCTACGATCTGAGGCATCTCGATGTCTTCATGCCGCGCCAGGAGTTCTACGAATCCGTATTTCCCTTCACGCGCATTGTAATACGTTTCAATGGATGGCGTCGCCGTGCCCAGCAACGATTTCGCGCCGTGCATCGAAGCCAGCACCAGAGCCGCGTTCCGTCCGTTGTAGCGCGGAGCCGGGTCCTGTTGTTTATAGGTCGCCTCATGCTCCTCATCGACGATCACCAGTCCCAGATCCCGAAACGGGAGAAACACGGAGGAGCGAACGCCCAAAACGATCTTGATCTGATCTCCTTTCAGCAGACTGTTCCAGATCTCCACCCGTTCGTTGTCGGAGAATTTCGAATGATAGATCGCCAGCTGATTTCCAAACACCCGTTGCAGGCGAGAAGTCAACTGAGTAGTCAACGCGATTTCGGGCACCATAAACAAAACCTGTCTGCCCAGTTTCAACACTTCCCGGATCAGATGGATATACACCTCTGTTTTTCCGCTCGAAGTGACGCCGTGCAACAGCGTGATCTCTTTTTCCTTGAAGCTATCCAGAATCTCTTGGAGCGCCTTCTGCTGATTCTCGTTCAAATCATATACGGGCGATGTGGTGATCTCCGTTGGGCGAATGCGGGCCACTTCTTTGCGATACACTTCCATGATCCCTTTATCCACCAAACCTTTGAGTACGGCGGGAGTCACCTGCGCCTTTTCCATCAGTTCCTTACGCGATACCTCTGCCGGAGCGCCCCGTTGCAAGAAGCGCGACAGCTCCATATATTTCATCAAAAGAGCGAGTTGCTTCTTGGAGCGACCGAGTTCGTCGAAAACGACGCGCAAACGCTCCTGGTCATCCTGAGCAATCAACATGCGTACATACGATTCGGTTTTCGGTTTGTAGGCATATTTCATCTCCTCACTCACCAGAATCGCCTGTTTTTCGATCAGCCCTTTGATCAGAGGCAACAGGTTCTTCAGCCCGCTCGCCTTCTCCAGTTCGGTCACCGTCATCTTCGCCGCGTCGCCAAACGCATCCAGCACCTGCTGTTCGCGCTCTTTGAGCCGATTGTCCGGATCCTCCTCATAATCGGAGTTGAGCGTCACCTGCGTTTCGCTTTCCAGCTTCAGCCCCGAAGGGAGAGCCGCCTTAAACACTTCCCCCACACTGCAGAGATAATATCCCGCGATCCATTCCCAGAATTTCAGCTGGGGATGGCGCAATACGGGCTCATTGTCCAGTATCGTCACGATCTCTTTCACCTCATATTCCGAAGGAGCGATCGGGTGAAGCGACACGATAATGGCCGTATAATATTTCTTGCGTCCGAAGGGCACGATCACGCGCGATCCGATCCGGATCGAATCTGCCATCCCTTCGGGAACGGCATACGTGAAATAACGGTTTACCGGAAGCGGCAGGATAACGTCAGCGTATTGCATCATTGAGTAAGATTGATAGAATCCATACAAAGATAACGAAAAAGAGCACCCGTCCTTGAGTCGGACAAGTGCTCTTGTGATATCTTATCAGAAGTACAATCCTGCGCCTACGCGCCAGTTGTTGGTCTTCGAATCGAAATGTTTGTAGGAGTTGGTCACCCCTCGGTTGTAGCTGCAAGAGATCTGAAGTTTACCCAGAAGCTCGATACCCAGACCGACGTTCACCATCATATCGGCGCCATTGAAGCTTGTTTTCCAAAGATCTTTGGCAGCGCGGCCGATGTGGTCGTTCACTTTCACGCTGAATTCCGGTCCGGCAAGCACGAACGGTCTCACCATCGGAAGCGGAAATTTATATTTCAGATTGACCGGTAAAGTCAGGTAATCGACATGCGCGTTATACGTCGCGTGATCGTATTTGTAATCGGTGCTCAATCGCGAATAAAGCAACGAACCCTCTACGCCCAGTCCCAGTCCGCGAATCATCACTTCCAGCGTAGGTCCCGCATACCAACCCGTAGCCGTATTGGAGTCCCATCCTTTCAGTTTGATATCGGTGAAGTTTGCACCTGCTTTTACACCGAACGACAGTTGAGCGCTTGCCGGCAACGCCGCCGAAAGCAATAGCACGAAAACAGCTAAGATCTTAAATCGTTTTTTCATTTTCTTCTAAATTAAGTAAGCATAATCAGGCCTCTTTAGTCAGCAGCCATTATTTCACATATAGTTTGGTCGTCGCGCTCCAGGCATCGCCCGGTTCGACCACTCTGAATCCCGTGATATCAGGATCAAGACTCAGATTCGGCGCGTTGATCGCCCAAGTCTGCGGTTCGGGACACATGAAGCCGGCGCGGCCGCCATTGTTCCATAAGGTCCAGTGTCCGAATTGTTCGTCGGTTTCGTAGAATACGGCCGTTCCGGTAGTCTGATTCTGAATGATCGCCCCGTTGTATTCCTCTCCGTTCAGCATGAGCGGTCGGTTGGTCAGCGCGCGTTCGATCGCCACGCCTACCGGATTCATACCCGTCGTGCGCAACAATTGAAGCTGATCGTCGAGCGGAAGCAGTTTTTCAGTCGGTAGGGATCGATCGTTGAGTTCCCACTCCTCTCCTGCCGAAAGCCACATCTTGTATTCATCGTGTCCGTGTTCGAACGGAACAGGTATCGGCGTATGATATCCCACACCCAAAGGCATATCCTCATCGCTGTCATTGACGAACGTCACCGTATGTTCCAATCCTTCCGCCGAAAGCGTGAACGTCATCCGGCACTCGAACTGATGCGGGAAATCCCGATAGATCGCATCGTTCACCATATTTGAATGAAACGAAGCTTCCACCTCTACGAACTCCACACCCACATAGGTACGGGTCACCGCAAACGGCTGCGACTTGATGATTCCGTGATGGTAGTTGTTCTGTGCCGGGATCGTAATCGGAAAATGGTAGTCCCGCTCTCCGTTGCGATAGGCTCCGTCCTCGATTCGGTTGGGCGGGAAAAGCAACGGCAATCCGAACACGTGCGGACGGCCCTTGAATACCGCGATCTCTTCCGATGAGGGAGCGCGAAGCAACTCCACCTGTTTTTCATAGTTATACAAACGGATCAGGTTGGCTCCGTACGAAGGGATCAAGACCGCCTCATACGGTCCGGCCACCATTCTTACCGCTTCCAGACCATGATAATCGAATTTTTCAATTTTCATTTCGCATGATTTTTTCATTCCGATACGCCTTATTTTCAAGTCGGGATATCGGCCATGAGTTTAAAATTTTGTTCAAAAATAAATATTTATAAACAAATATGAATCATTTCGGCTCCTCATCCCATAGATTCTCCTGCGTATAAGGCGAACCCTCCATCGTAAAGATGTCTCCCGTCACACTTCTCACTCCGGTTTCCGCCGCCGCGATCTGACTCATCTCTTCCACCGTCAGAATGATATCGGCAGCCGCCAGATTGGCGCGCAGACGTTGCGGATTGACGCTTTTCGGGATCACCGAATATCCGCGCATCACTCCCCACGCCAACGCTACCTGAGCCGGCGTATATTCATGGTCGGCAGCGATCATGGTGATGATCGCGTCGTCGAGCACTTTCGGGCTTTTCGGGGTGGCAGGTCTAGAGCCGCCGATCGGCGCGTATGCCGTCACATGCACTCCTATACCCTGGCAGAACTCAACCAAACCGCTCTGCTGAAAATGAGGATGAATCTCAACCTGATTCATTTCGGGCGTTACACCCGTCTCTTCGATCAGGTGCTTGATCTTGGCGATGCTGAAATTCGATACGCCCGCATGTTTTACCCGACCCGATTCTACCAACCGATTCATTTCCCGCCAGGTATCCGCCAATGGCAAACGATCCGTCCCGATCATATCTTCGGCCGATTTCGGAAAGCGTACGCCGTGTGCCTGAGCCACCGGCCAGTGCATCAGATACAGGTCGAGATAATCGATCTGCAAGTCGTGAAGCGTCTTTTCCAAAGCCGGAAGCACCTCTTTCGGATCATGACTGTCATTCCAGAGTTTCGATGTGATCCATAGATCCTCTCTGCGCACGACGCCTTCGTCAAACAATTCGCGGAGCGCTTCGCCGATCTCGGCTAGATCGGAAGAGCGTCGGGTAGGGAAAGAGTGTTAAGATTAGGGTAGATCTTGAGCGCCGCCGTGTCATTA
>CAMTOW010000138.1 GCA_947074245.1 uncultured Bacteroidales bacterium
GGAAACTGCCTGAAGAGTCATTATTCATGAAAAAAGAGATCATTCTTCCGTCGGGAGAAAGTATTTCGGTGGATCGATTGGAGCGACCGCAGCTGTTTCTGGATGAAAACGACGATCCGATTGTATTGTATGCGGCTTGCTCGATCTCGGTATTGGGTATGAGAAAAGACGGAAGTTCGTTTAATATACAGATTCCGATCGAGATGAAATAATGGGGAAAACGACCCGAAATAAGAAACAAAAAGAACCATAACGTTCCTGTAAAACGTTATGGTTCTTTTCTTTTGGGGATATTCGCAATTTGCGAATACCTGTATTGTTCGAGATTATTGTCCGATGAAAATCACGTCCAAAGCCGGATCAGCCATATCGGGATCAAGCGGAAAGATCGGACGTTGAATCCGTTTGTACGGAAGTTCGGTCAGCTCCTGATCTACGCCACCGCGGGTATGAGCCATCATCCAATCGGCACGCATATCATATAAATCTTCGGTAAGATAGCCGAGTTTCACGACAATGATATCCGCCTGACGCGGATTTAGGTTGAGACGGTCGAAATCGGCTTCATAATGGAATCCTCTTCGCTTTTCGGTAACGATGACCTGCATGGATCCGATGCGGATAACCGCCTGCGAATTATCCGGATTCTCATAAACCGCTTCTACGACACCGTCGAGAAGAACAGGGCCTGCATAACGATTGTCTACCGCAGCACCTGCATATCCTTTCACGCGATTGCCGACTCCGGCTTTGCGAGCCGCTTCGACCAATTCGGGACCCGGAATGGAAGCATAGATGATTCGTTTTCCTTTCGGTGATTTGAACTCCGAGCGGTTGAGTAGTTTATCGAGCGTCCAGGTAACGTCGCCTGCACCTCCGGCTGTCGGGTTATCGCCCATATCGCTGATGAAGTATGGTTTTTTATCGCTCTTCAACGCAGTAGCCAAAACTTCATCGAGCGTAGCGGTAGGAGCCACGAACTCGAATTCACTTCGAACCGACCAGAATTTTTCTGCAAGCGATTTCGCGCCCGCTTCAACTTGCTTCTTATCATCGCCTACGACCATCACAACCGCGTGGTTGCGGGGTTCGTCAGCCCAAGGATAAGACATCCAGATCGCGGCATCGGTAACTCCGTCCATCGCTTCGATGGGTACGATCGCGTCGTAAAGGGATTTGCCCGGATCAATGCGGGTAGATGTCTTTTCGCCCGGAAGAAGAATCGGCACGTTTACCCAAGCTTTGTATTTGGGTTTTCCTTTGCCCGATTCCAGTCGATCAAGAAGATTGTCGATGGCTCGTTTGCGAGAAATATAACGATCGGTATGGGGCGCCATACGATAAGCCGTGATCAGATCGGAGTTTTCCGCCAAACGGTGAGATACACAGCCGTGAGGATCCATCGAGGTAGAAATGATCACGTCGTTGCCGATCACTTCACGAATGCGAGTGATGTAATCTCCTTCGGGATCGTCAAGGCCCTCGACGCTCATCGCACCGTGTATATCCAGAAAAAGAGCATCGAAAGGAAGATTTTGTTGTAGCAATTCCAAAGAACGGCTTAGGAGAGAGTCATAACAAGCGCGGGTAACCATACCGCCCGGTGTGGCCCAAGAGACCATGGTTGGGAGCCATTCGGCGCGAGCCATCAGCGTCGTGTCTTCCGCAAAAAACGGATAGGATTTCAGAATATCTTCGCCATAGCGAGGACGAAACATATCCAATGTGGTACGGGCCGGAGAGAATGTGCTACACTCGACACCTACACCTACGATAGCAACGCGAGGACGTTTTTTTTCGGCAGAGGAGCAACCGATCAGCATTAAAAATGCTAGAGCGGCTCCAAAGAAACGTGTAAAGTTCATTTTTGAGATTATTTGATTAAGCAATTTGATGAATCGATATTGAGAGCCTAAAAATACAAATAAAAAATACCTCCGAAAGAGCCGTTGGGCATTTCGGAGGTAAAAAATGTATTGAATCCGGTTGTTTTATGGATCCGGATCGTTCTGTGAAAGTCTTGAATCGTTTATTTTTTCAGGGCATCGGCTTTTTCGCGCATTCTTTTTGCTCGGCTCTCACTGTCGGGGTGAGATGAAAACATCTGCTGTACCGCAGAAGCTTTATTGCCACCCGATAGTTCTACCAACTGATCAAGCGCCTCTGCCATCGCGTAGGGATTAACATCGGAAGCCACGCAGAGATCGAACGCATGATCGTCTGCCGCATTCTCCTGTCTGCGAGAAAAGGATGCTCCGGATAGTGCCTTGGCCAATTGCCCTAACTGCGAGTCATTCAGTTTGGCTGCGGTATTGCTGACCGCGCCCGCCGCATTGCCTAATGCAGACATCATGTATGCGTTTTTCATCGCGTCTTTAGAATCGGTGTTTACTACGTGACCGATCTCATGGGCGATTACGGCAAAAATCTGATCGTTGCTCATTACTTCCATCAATCCCGCGCAAACGCGGATGCTGCCGTCTCCGCAAGCGAAAGCGTTTACATCGGTTACTTCATATACGCCGAAATTGAGATTGAGCGATTCGGTGTTCTTGAAAGAAGACGCGATGGTATCGAGTCGTAGGGCAAGTTCGGAGCCCGGAGCCGCGAGCGGATTGTTCTGATCCATCCAGGTCATATATTCCCGGCTCATATTTGCCACATCGGTGTCGGAAAGGGTTACGGCTTTCGTAGCCTCTGTCGCTGCCTGTACGGCTTTGACCGCATTTATTTTCTTACCTCCCAGTTTAACCTGCGCATTCGCATTCAAGGCAGCGGATAGGATAATCCCTGCCATAATTGTTTGTTTTAATCTCATACCTTATTCTAAAAACTTTAAAAACGACTGCGAATATACACTAAATTAAATAAAAATAATAAAATAAATTCTGCGGACTATCGATGGGATACTTGGGGATTTGATTGAAGAGCAGGTTGATTGAGGGAGCAAGATGTTGCTGCAAACCTTGATACAGCATAAGGGGATGGGATAGAATCTTATGAAAAAAAGCTGTCTGAGTAGGTCTCAGACAGCTTTTATGAGGTTATGGGAGCGTATTTAAATTCAACGCATCCATGAATCGTTTGATGACTTCCGGTTTTCCGGTATATTTTCCGTCGTCTTCGCTTAATTTGCACGTATCGTTGTAGAACGACCAGGATTCCGTGATCTTGGCCGCGACAAGTTTGATGACGATATTCATCGGTTTTATATCGGCAAAATCGTTGGTGAAATGTGTGCCTATACCGAACGAAGGTTGGCAATAAGCAGAAGCGTATTTATGAAGTTCGATCGCCTGATCGGTATTCAGCGCATTACTGAAAACGATTTGTTTGGTTTTCGGATCAATTCCCAAAGATTTGTATTTGGCAACGATTTTCTGCAACTGTTCGCGGTTGTCGCCACTGTCGATTCGTAATCCTTTGAAGAGATTGGCAAAATCTTCGGAAAAATTCAAGCTGAATATTTCCCAACCGAAACTATCGTACAGATAGGTTCCGAGAGCTCCGCGAAAGGTGTTACGCCAGGATTCCATCGCAATATTGTTGGCCATCTGCGGACCGTACATTCCTCCGATCGCGCAAATGAATTCATGCGCCATGGTGCCGACCGGCAACAAGTCATGTTTCATAGCCAAGTAGACATTGCTCGTACCAACAAACCGACCGGGCCAGGAACGCGATGTGTAACAATCCTTCATGGCTTGAACGAGAATATCTTCCGATTCGAACGAGGCACGACGGCGAGTTCCGAAATCGGTGAAAATACATCCCGCTTCGAGCAATCGTTCGGCTTTGTCATAAGAATTCTTATAATGAGCCTCATAATCCAATTTGGCTGTTTGCCCGGTCATGATATAAAAAAGTTCTGAAATTATGGCGAGAACTTTTACTTCAAGCAAAATGGTATCGGCCCAACTACCCTCTATTTCTATGGAAAGGCGTCCTTCGTCGTCCTGCCATGCTTTAATCCATTTGTGGTTGAAACGATACCCTTTCAGGTATTTGAAAAACCAATGTGGAAGGTAGTAGCATTTATGCTTCATAAAATCGATTTCATCGTCGGTGATGACAACTTCTTCGAGCATTTGGATCTGTTCGGTCAGACTCGCAGCAAATCCTGGCGGATAGATGGTGTTGTCCCTATCGGTAAATGAATATTTGACCTGCGCACGTGGAAAATTATCAATTACCGCGCAACACATCGTCAGTTTATAAAGATCATCATCCGTAAAGTGTTGGATTATCTGTTTCATTTCATAGGGATTTTATCATATTATCAAGAGCCTCGCCGCCATCCAAAGAGGGGGAGTAGGAACACAAAACATTGAAACGGAGAGACGGATAGAGTTTCAGTCCGTCTTTCAACGTATTGAGTACGCATATATCGCCGGCAAGACCGCAAAGATCGATCTGGTCGATCTGATGTTTGGCAATAATATCTTTCAGCTTCGTTGCCGATTCCGGGTTTTTGAAGATGGAATATTCTTCGGTATCGGGATCGGTGCCTTTATGCAGTATCGTAAGTTCTCCGGCAGTCGTATTCAACGGCGCGATAAGTGCGGACCAGATTGATGCTCCATGTGTGTATTGCACGCAATGAGTTGGCCACTCGCCTCCATTCTCGACAAAAGAGATGTGACGATAAGGGTGCCAGTCGAGCGTAACCACCTTTCGGCGATAGGTGCCGTCTTGAGCGAGGATGTATCCGGCAAGCTTATCCATCGCCTCTTCCGCACCCGGTACAGGAAGCGAACCGTTGATGAAATCAACTTGCGGATCAACAATCAATAAGAGTTTGTTCATTATCAATTCGTATTTTACTTCAAAATTACGAGTAAATTCTTATCATAAGCAGAAAGAAAGAGTTTCTAATCGTTTTTTTATAAAATATTGAAAGGGCGAACAGCCGAATGAGCCGTTTTGAGGATAGATCAACTTCTTGATATTGCACGAGATGATTCATAATCGATACTCTATTATTATCTTTATAATATTGAGCTTGTTCATCTGATAATAAAGAAATAAGATGGAAAAAATCTACAAAGGAAGAGGGTTTCATACCAATAAGGGATTGCTCGAATTTAAGAATGTAGTTGATTATATTCTTGAAAAGGAGAAAGAACTGGATATTCAGATTCGAGAAGATTATGCAAATATCTATTATAAAGGAGGAAACATCTGCAAATTCCATCGCTCGAATCACATTGAGTTCGATAAATTCTATTTCAACAACCGTTCGCCGGAAGTTCGCCGAATTCAGATCGAAGGAGACAAAAAGAGAGGCATTCCCCGCGATAATAGGCTATATAATGAACTGGTGAGTCAAACGAACGAATTGAAAGATCTATTCAAGACGGGGCAATACAGCCTGTATTTTGATGCGGCGAAGGCCGTAATGGAGCGTTATTGGAAGTCACGTGGTAAAGATAACGGAGAACGGAAGGATCAGCAACACCTTTGTATGGCGAATCTTTATGGGAAATCGGATTATATGGTGTTGGATATTGAGTTTGAAGTAAGCCGGTTGAGTTCGTATAGATATCTTGGACCATCGGGTAAAGTCGCTCCTCGATTTGATTTGATTGCGATTGATCGTGCAGGCAACCTGTGTGTAATCGAATTAAAGACGGGTACGGGGGCTCTCTACGGGAAATCGGGTATGAGAGAACATTATATTTGTTATCAAGACAGCATCCATCGAAATCCGAAACAGTTTGTTGAAGAAATGCGGTTTTTATTGAATCAGAAAAAGTTTTTAGGAATCGTTCCGAACGAAGTCGAGATAAAATCAGATTTACCACGATTTCTTTTTGCTTTTACCTGTGACGGCAAAAAGTTATTTTCTGATCAGGAAAAAGAGTTTAAAAATGAAACGGCTCGCATTGATAGTCAGATTCAAACAATTGTTGTGCCGAAAGGAACTTATCGTTTGATGAAAAATTCGGAGCATTCGGATTTTTTGGAATAGTACTTCGTCGGATTAGGTTGGTGGCAAAAAGGATGAACTCTTTTTACCGGAAGGATAGAACAAAAAAATCCCGAAAGCTTTTAGCCTTCGGGATTTTTCGTAATCTGCGGTATGGACGGGACTCGAACCCGCGACCCCCTGCGTGACAGGCAGGTATT